>JARCRW010000031.1 GCA_029850515.1 Nitrosotalea sp.
GTTAAGTTGTATCGAGTATCTATTACCAGTCTTTTGTCTGACTAGTCCTGCGTTTGTAACAACACGTTTTACCAATTCCACACAAGACGAAATTGACATTGGTTTTGCTTTGGCGGATCCTATGTCATATGTAGTCCTAAAAAGTGGCGAATTATCGTTGAGTGTTTCACCATCAGAACGTCGCTCATCCAAATATTGTTCCAACGATTCACTTGCCTCAGGAGTAAGAAACACTAGATATTCTTCTTTTGCGTCTTCATAGATTTTCACACACTTGCAATTTCCAGGCATTGTAGATACATGCCCGTATTTGAGTTCACGAATTACACCAATTCGAACTCCCGTTGATGCAAGAAAATGTATCATAGCACGGCTTCGTTTCTCACTTGTAAAAGTAAGCATTTTTTGAATAGCTTGTGTAGGCCATGCCCCTTTACCAGAAGTTTTTATGGTTTCAGGACACATCTTGTACAACTTTTTAAAATTCAGAGTTCTATCGTTCATTGATAAGAAAAGCGCAACCGGTGCAAGTTTGGTCTTGATCGAATTTGGAGATACTTTTTCCTTTAGATAAAACAGGTAGTTTTCAAGAAGAATCTGTATATCATTATCCTTCAAAAGTAGTAGATCCTCAGGTTCCTTCGTTACAAATGATAGGAATTGATAAAGATTGAACGTGTAACTACGCTTTGTTACTGGTGATTTTATCGCATTATCAAAAAGTATCAGGCATCGTGGCATTTGTATCTCATTTTGGCTATAGTTTTTCGATCTAATAAACAAGTTTTCCATACACAGTAATAATTTAATACATATTTTTTCCAATATAACCCGTGCAAACAAAGAATATTGGCCTTCGAAACATCGAGGTAGCAGATACCAAGATTTCTGCAATAGACGGCATAAATGGAAAGCTCATCTATAGAGGCTATGATGTTTTAGACTTGGTAAAAAAATCAACCTTTGAGGAGACAGCATGTCTTTTGCTCAACGATGACCTACCAACTCAAGATGTCCTGTCTTCATTTTCAGAGAAACTAGTAACAGCCCGTGAGATTCCAGAGGGCTTGGAAAAAACGTTGAAAAGCATGCCCAAGACTGCAAATCCAATGGATGTTCTCCAGTCTACCGTATCCATGATGGCAGTGCATGATACAGAGAAAGTAGATGACAGGACAACCAACTATAACAGGGCTATCAATTTGATTTCAAAGATTCCAATCATTGTTGCGTGTTGGGACAGGATTAGAAACGACAAGGAAATAATCCAGCCCTCAAAAAAGCTAAATCACGCCGGTAATTTTCTATACATGCTCACAGGAAAAGAGCCAGATACCGAGACTGCAAGAATTTTTGACATTTGCCTGATATTACATGCAGAACATAGTTTTAACGCGTCAACATTTGCGGCACGCGAGGTAGCATCAACACGTGCAAACATGTATGCAGCAGTAAGCGCTGCAGTTGGTGCACTAAGCGGTGAACTGCATGGTGGCGCCAACTTTCAGGTAATGAAGATGCTTTTAGAGATTGGATCTGAAGAAAAAGTTGAACAATGGATAAAAAACAAGCTGGAAAAGAGTCAGAAGATAATGGGTATGGGTCATGCAGTATACAAGACATTTGATCCAAGGGCAGAAGTTCTTCGAGAGTTATCAAGAAGACTTGCAGAAAAGACAGGACAGCCATGGTATGGCATCACAAAAAGAGTCGAAGAGGTCACAGAGGAAGAGATGAAAAAAATCAAGAGTTCCGATATTTTTCCAAATGTTGATCTGTACAGCGCATCAGTATATTACATGTTAGGCATTCCAATGGATCTCAACACTCCAATATTTGCAATATCTCGCGTGTCAGGATGGACATCTCACATCATAGAAGAGAAATTTGCAGAGGCCGCACCAAAGCCAATGCTTTACAGACCAAAGGCAGTCTATGTTGGCAAATACTGCGGACCATCAGGATGCGAATATGTATCAATTGAAAAACGTCTGACACAAATTTAGGTTCAATCCAATTCTGTTCAAATTTTGTAATGTACTGGTTGCAAGTTTAAAAAAATATTCGAATTTGTAATGTGTGTAAACTATAGGATCGGTTCAGTATATTTACACAGGGACTAGATACACCAAGTGTGATGCAGTATAAGGCATCTCTTAGTTTTTGCAAATCAAAAATTATTGTAACAGATTTCACGCCATATCAAATCACAAAAATGTTAAACAGTGTAAAATCAAATATTAGAATCTAATTTCTATTTGCAAGCCAGTCTTTTGCTTTAGAATCTACATCGTGTCGGTGCAATACATGAAACACCATCTCATAAAATGTAATTCCTCTTTTTTGTGCCTCGCAGTCAATCCATTTTAGTCCCTCTGCAAGCTCTGGATCATATTCTGAGAAATCAACAAGTTCGTCTACCATGTTTGTAAAGAAGGAATTTGCCTCTAACACGATTAGCAAGTTTTCATTTTTCTTATTCAGTAGTATACAGAAAATATATTGACATATTTGGTAAATATGTTGACATGGAACACATTTACTTTTTTGATGGTGATCAAAAAAAGATCTCTTGGGTAATTGAAAACATTCAATCAAGATCAGAAGAGAGCAGAATGCATGTAGAATATTTTTACAACATTGTTACACCGGAGCAATCAAAATACATCGCATTGCACGTTGGAATTTTTTGGGGCATTGGTAGATTCATAATAAAAAATGGTGATGTGATCAAAGTAATGCTGGATCATAAATCAATGTTTGATCGTCTTGCAAAAAATGAACTGACTGATGACATTTTCATAGAAAGAAGAACAAAGTTCATTGATCAGATAATCAAACAAAGAGATCTTGATGTCAGATACCAATCAATAGATCCAAACGAAAACAGGGCGACCAAGTTGCTATTTTCGTAACACAAGGCCAATATCCATCAAGTTGGTCCCAGTGGAACCTGTGAAAACAAGTCCGCCATATTTTTTGAAAAAGTTGTACGAGTTGTTGTCATCAAGATATTGTGCCATGGCGTCTATTTTCGGACCAGACGGGCAAATTGCACCAGCACAGTTGGTAGCGCCATCAATTCCATCCGTACCAACTGACGCAATTACAATGTCATTTCCTTTCTTGGATAGATCAGACATACAACGCAAAACTAATTCTTGATTTCGTCCACCTTTTCCTTTCCCAGTTACAACAACAGTGCTCTCTCCTCCAAAGATCACACAATTCTTTTTGTTGCCAGAAAATGCTCCAGATATCTTTGAGCCAAGATCTTTTACATCACCTGAAACGCAACCAAGAATTTTGGTAGAATAGCCAAGATCTTTTGCGCGTAATTTCATCGCATCAAGACAGTCTTTGTTTGTTGCAATGACATAATTTTGTATTTTTGCTTTCTTTGGAGTTTCTTTGATTCTCCCTTTCACTCCAAGATCCACGTGGTACATTACACTCTTTGGAACAAGTTTTTCAATACGGTATTTTTTTAGAATCTTTTTTGCATCTGCAAATGTTGTTTTATCATAATATGTCATCCCGGATGCTATACTAGATAGATCATCTCCTACCACATCAGACATGATAAGAGACACGGCATCAGATCTTAGATGTTTCACCATCTTGCCGCCCTTTATCTTTGAGAGGTGTTTTCTGACACAATTGATCTCATGGATGCTAGCACCGCATTTTAGCAAAAGACCTGTTGTTGCCTGTTTTTGCCCAAGTGTTATGCCATCAGGCATGCAAACAAGGGATGACGCACCGCCAGATATCAAAAATATTACAAGATCTCCCGATGTTGTTTTGTCAAGAAACTCTAAGATCCTTTTTGCTGCAATCAAGCTGTTCTTATTTGGAATTGGATGACCCGCCCTAATCATCCTAAATTTTTTGTCCACCATTTGGATTTTATCCGGAACTACTAGTATCCCGCCATCAATACGAGTCAGCAAGTCAATGGTACTTGCCATAGAACAGGCCGCTTTGCCCATTGCAATGACAAGGATACGATCATACTTTCCAAGATCAATCTTTCTGCCAGGCAAAACCAAGATATCATCTTGAATGATTTTTTCAAGATATCGTCTTGGATTTGCAGCATCAAGGCCTGCCTCAATTATAGACAAGGCGTCTTTTTTTGCAGAATTTGTTGATAAAGAATGGAAATTTTTAATTATCATTTATTGTCACTGTGCAACAAATAAAATTTGGCCAATTTTGAGTCTTTTTGTTGTTATTTCTGGAAAACAAATCTAATGTTCATTACCTTTGTTACACTTTTTTTATATATCCCAACCTACAAGCAGTATTGTGTCAAAGTCTAGAAATGGTGTAAAGGCATCAATATTGGGTGTACTGGGCGCTTTAGCGATCATGACAATCATCATGGTCCCCGCTTATGCAGACCCAATCGTGAAACCAACCAGTGCTGGAACACTAAACATCAGTTTTGAAACAAATCCTGCAACTCCAAATCCAGGAGATCAGACAGAGCTTAAGATTAGTTTCCTAAACAAACAGAATGCAGTCCAGCAACACATTGACTATAGAGTTTCCATGACACAGGGTAGTAACCAAGTATTTGGAACTCAGGTTACACATACCGCGGAGGGTTCAGTCAGTATTCCTTTCCAGTTTCAATCAGCAGGAACATACCAAGTCACAGTTGAAGTCCAAGGAATATTATTCCAGCCCATTCCTCCCGAGACAGCGAGTTTCACAGTTGTAGTCGGTCCATCAGTGCCGGAGTTTGGTCCACTAGCAGGAATGATTATTGCAATATCAATAACCAGTGTCATAGTAATATCAAAGAAAACCAATCTCCACATTTAGACCGCAAAAAAGGCATAGTATAATAATTGTAGCAGGCGTAGTTTTTTTATGAATACAGTTAGAATGCCAAAGACAATTAATTTCGGTAAAGATGCTTTATCGGAAACACAATATCCAAAGAATGCCCTGGTTGTAACAACTGCACCGCCGGATGTATCGGCCAAGTGGCTTGCAAGGATGAAGATTCAAGATTATATGCTATATGACAAAGTAGAGCCAGAACCATCAATTGAAACAGTAAACAAAGTAATGGCAGAATTCAAGCCAAAGAATCCATCTGTTATAATCGGTCTTGGTGGAGGAAGCTCCCTCGATGTTGCAAAATATGCTGGAATGGAGATGAAGATTCCAAAGATACTCATTCCTACAACATTTGGAACCGGTGCAGAGATGACAACATATTGCGTACTAAAATTTGATGGAAAGAAAAAGCTCTTGCAGGATGAGCGATTTCTTGCAGACATGGCAGTAATTGATGCTTATTTCATGGAGGGCACACCAGAGGCAATTGTAAAAAACTCTGTCTGTGATGCATGTGCACAGGCAACAGAAGGATATGACAGTAAACGAGGAAATGAATTTACCAAGATGTTGTGCAAATCAGCATTTGATGTTCTCTATGATGCAATAATGAACAACAAGCCAGAAAACTATCCATTTGGATCAATGCTTTCGGGCGTTGGATTTGGAAACGCATCCACGACACTTGGACATGCACTATCGTATGTATTTTCAAACGAAGGTGTCCCACATGGATACTCGTTATCATCATGCACTACAGTAGCACATAGATTCAACAAGTCAGTCTTTTATGATAGATTCAAAGAGGTCATTGAAAAACTAAAGTTTGATAAACTAACATTAAAGGCACCGTTTGATCAGGCGGCAGATACTGTCATGACAGACAAGGGCCACTTGGATCCAAACCCACTACCAGTTTCAAAACAAGATGTCATCCAACTTTTGAAGGACATAGTAGACGGCAAACTCTAGTCTACTTTTTCCCATCACTTTTTAAATTCAGAATATCATTTCATTTTTTTAGAGTGACAGAGACACCAAATCTACAATTATTATCACAATATTACTAAACTTAAATACACCCGATTTGAGACAACAGTGAAGGATTTCGCAAATGCTAAAGTTTGGAATTCAACAGGGACTCAATGTTGCAAGACTCGGATTAAACGAGGATCAAATAATTACTGCTTGTGTTTTAGCAGACAAGACAGGTTATGATTCTATTTGGTACATGGACCACAGTAATGTTCCACAGTGGGACAAGGCCACAGTAAACGATCCATGGGTCATGCTTTCTGCAATAGCAGCAGTTACACAAAAAGTAGAACTCGGAACATGTGTAACCGATGCAGTAAGACGACATCCATCAAATATTGCACTTGCGTCAATTACACTTGATAGAGTATCACATGGAAGAGGAACTTTAGGCATAGGTGCAGGAGAAGCACAAAACCTCAAGGAATTCAAAATCCAGTGGGACAAGCCAGTGGGAAGATTTGAAGAACAATTACAGGTCATCAAACTACTTTACGAGTCATCACCTTCTCACAGAGTCAATTTCAAGGGTGAGTTTTATCAATTGGAAGAAGCGTGTTTGCAGGCAAAGAGTATTCGCAAGCCAGCACCACCAATTTACATGGCAGCAGGAGCACCAAGAACACTTGCACTATGTGGTAAATATGGCGACGGATGGATTCCAATAGGTTACACGCCAGAGTTGTATGCAGAACATGTAAAATCAATAAAAGCATCCATGAAAGAAAATGGAAGAACAGATGAAAACTTTAACTATGCAGTGGACATAGACGTGTACTTTTCAGAAGATGCCGAGAGTGCGTGGGCAAAGATGAAAAATGCCGTAAAGGTTAGCTTATTCAAGCCAGAGGTTCTCAAGGTTCACGGAATCCAAGATATTGCAGGTTTTGATTTTAAAAAATACTTTACAGAATATTCAATGTCAAATCAAGAATGGATTGTAAAGATGAGAGAGGCAGCTCAAACAATTCCAGACGATGTTGCGCGGTCATCAATTGGAATGGGTACGCCAGACGACATCATACCGGTCTTTGAGAAATTCATGAAGGCAGGTGTCAATCATTTCATAGTAAGATTCTGGGGTTCAGGATACTTTGGCTCAGTTGACAAGTTTGCTTCAACCATAATGCCTTACTTTAAAGAGCAGAACAATCCAAGAAAGTAATTTTTCTTCAGAGATACCGAAATATCGTTAGCTTCTCAGAGTTTGGCAAGTCAGACACCAGTGCAAAGTTAAAGAGCGGATAGAACTTTTTGTAC
>JARCRW010000032.1 GCA_029850515.1 Nitrosotalea sp.
GCCAAGGATTAAGAGGCATTGAAAAAATCAAAATTCTCGGTAGTGTTAGCAGACATGTTCTAGAGAATTCATCTTGTCCAGTAGTGATAGTACACTAGAACCATGATCTGTTATGGCATGTAATGTCACAACATGAATGTGGAGGCATTTTTTACTCTTGCAAAAAAGATGCTTGTGTTCTAGTCCTGCGTAGTTATCGCTGTTGAGACTTTTTCATCATGGTGAGTTTGACCCAAACCAAGACTGTCGCAAATGCTGCCGCTGCTGCAATTATAATATATTGAAAAATGGGACCAAATTCTGTTGATACTGGAATGTTGAAAATATAGGTTACAACATTGTTGTTTTTGTCAAAATCGTACAAATCTACTCTTAATACGTAATTTCCTGATTTTGTGAATGTATAGTTGGTACTCCATGAACTTCCATCGTGATATTGTGGTAGAAACTCATGCATGAGCACATCATTGTGATATACTCTTACTCCCATTGTAAAGTGATTGACACCCATCTCGGCATAATTCAATTTATCACGATAGTAACCTTGATTGTAATTGTAGACTTTGAATTGGATGTGGACCGTTTGACCTATTGTGGGAGAAAATGTATCTGTTGCGACAACTACTTCATAATTTCCTATTGCCTCAGAATCTGAATTTAGTGCATCAGGTTGCCAATTCATGGCCCCGAAAATGCCTTCACCAGACATGTCAAGAATTGGTAACTTGGCACTTGCATCATGAGATGCAAAAATGATCAAAATACAAAAACATGCAGGTAAAATTAATCGTATTTTTTTCACTTGTTATATCAAACGTGGATTACTTAAAAATCCTATACATGTTTTCCTTGATCCTACACGCATGAGAAAAATCATTATAATGCATTATAAGTCTAGATGATGCTGAAACCGTTGAATGAAAACAAATTCCAAATCTAGTTTTTTCCGAGTCATAAAAATAACATTGCTTTTCAGCATTGTATTTGTTCCCAGTTTTCCGTCATATGGCCATCTCTATGGATTAAACTATCAAGATTGGAAAAACCAAAACGATAATATCCACATGCAATTTGACATTGTTCCGTCTACTCCTACTGCAGGCAGTGTTTCCACCATGATCTTTAGTGTTCAAGATCTAAAAACTGGTGAGCATATCAAGATCTTCAATGAAACTATAACAATACTAAGTCCAGAAACTGGCCCAACTTCAAACGGCATAGCGCATAAATTTGAGACTAGGACAATACGCGGAGGGGATTTTTCAGAGAACTATACCTTCCCAAGTGGTGGAACTTATTATGTGTGGTTGCGAGTTGATGCTCCGACTGTTATAAACGCAGCAAAATTTACAGTTTTTGTTTCATCACCACAATTTCAATTTCTCAATATGGGGTTAATTTTATTGCCTGCGATAATTGTAGTTGTAATATTTGCATTCGTGTTACTAGTCACTGCACATTATGTTTATAAAAAAAATAAAAGAAATAGGTAAGGACAATCGTTTTCTTATCCCCACTGCTCATTGTTTTTTAGATTCGCTTGAACTATCTTTCCACGTTTCAGTGTCTTCACTTGTATTGCCCGCTTGATTTTTTTTAGCCAAAAATAAGAAGGATCAAAGACTTGTGATCATGTAAAAAATATCAGATTCAAGTGCGGTTGTTCTGGGGGATTGATCCCTAGAACTTCCGCTTGTAGAGAATCTGCATTATTGATTGTATATGTGAATAGAAAAGACTATGTTTGTTTATTGTAAAATAACTACTCTGGGCTATGATGGAAAGTATGTTTGAATTAAACATACTATTGGATATATCCACCTAATGTGAAAACATTGCAAGTAGAAACCGTGGAATAACAAAACCATGTAGAGTGGTGAATCTGCATCCACGGTCTCTATATGTCGTCCTTGATAACATTCTAGAGCCAATATTTTACAGAGGCGATGAATCCGAATGTGTGACTGTTATGAAATTTCATATGTAGCGTTTTGTATTAATTTGAACATGTTTGCTAGAATTCATGATGATGGATTGTGACACATTATTCATTAAAAGTTGGCAGACACATTATATGTTCACCAAATAAATCGTTTGTTAAAAATGAATCAAATCATGAATACCTACAGGAAAATTTTTACACTTTCTTTTGTGATGTATACCATATTTGTACTCCTGGCATATCACATGCTTTTAACATGCCAGAAAAACCAATATTTGGATCAAAATTAAAGATGTTCTACGCTGATTGATATGGCATCAATAATTAAAAAATTGGAAAGATTGACCGGAAATCAATCATCGGACTAGTTTTGTTGTTGTCTCCGTATGTTATAGGCGTCATAACTCGTCAATCATCTTCACTCACTAATCAAATCCCAAAACGATTTCCTACCTGCGACAGTTTCATTCATGGGCTTTGCATATCACCTGCATATGCCCAATCCAGTGGGGGTTGGTTTTCTAGTGATCACCTTAACCTCATTTTTTAAGCGCCTCGCTATTCATTACTGGTTTCTTTCTAGTAAGGAGAAAATCTTAGGTTCTCTACCAGCGAGTCATGAGGGATTGAATATTTCAGCTAAAACTTAAGATTCGAATACTTGCCAAATTATATCTATCACATAATTTCCTCGAGCCGATACTTTGCAAAGTCAAACCGACTATTTTAGAAACAGATTCTCCAACTTTACATCGTATCTAGTAAAATTCTGCATAGATCGATTATGCATCTATTCTGATCTCTTTTTAAACATGAATCAAATACTGGTAAACCATACTTTTAGCCATGGGCATTAGAACTGTTTCTGACTATGTCAAATTCTATGTGGGCTTGAATATGCAAGATAGTATAAGCCTCTCAAGTTTTGCATATAATGAAAAACTGGTACTAAAAAATAAAGTAGAAACTGGAAAATTGAAGCATACGCTTATCTTACAAAGTCTTGGTCTTCTGGAAGAACTACTGGGTGAAATACGCAATATTGGAGAACAGGCTGTTATAGAAAAATATACTAAATGAAAGGGTTTCACAAGTTTTTATACTATTTTGATAATCATGGAAAAAAATTTTTTGAGTCTTGTTGCATGTAACTCGATAAAAACTACCTATACTAAAATTTTTTGATCTAATCTTATATCTTTGAATCACCATGATATCATATGGAACAAGAATTTTGTCATCTATGCAAAGAAGGCGGGAAACAATGTGTCAAGGTTGACACAAAACAACAAGTATACATGGAAATGTATCATGTAAAATGCTCAAAATGCGGAAGACAACTTGTGTCATAAATTATTTTTTTTAATTTTTTAAAAAATGCGTGCACAAGTTAGCAAGGCAACAAAATTGCACAAGCGATGCTGGCATGTTACGTTCTGTTCTTGGTTATTGTTCTAGACTGATCTGAAGATTAGTGCTATGAATCCTATTAGCACACCTGCCCATATCACACCGGCACTTTCCCAGAATGCTAGTTGATTGGAGCCTCCTGCATATCCGCCACTTTGTGGATTGATCACAAATATCGTCACAAGGCAGCTTGCCAACAGCAGCGCTACTCCTATGGGCAGATACTCATCATGTCGTTTTCCTGTTCTCTCATACGAATCTGTCTGTGTAGACATGGGGTATAATACGTGATTCTGGGATATACAGATATTGTTTTTAAGATGAATCGTTAGGCACACAAGTGTAACATTTATGAATAAAAACTTGTAACTAGAAGAGTTCAGAAGCTGAAATCAAAGTTGTGGGCACCAAATACCAAATCAATAAAAATTAGAATCTTGGTTCTTGTAGCGCTGTCTGTGTCATTTATGCCAATCTCATATTTTTGGTATGGTGCATTGACTAGTCTTGATTGCAAGGAATCAACTCAAAATCATGTCGTGGCAGATCTAAACTACAAACAGAATGACTGCGTGTCTAAAACTGGTTCACACTGGGCTATATTCTACGGTCTTAATGCTGTGATATATGGCGTACCGCTGGTAACATTACTCTTAAAACCAAAAAGAAACAGATCTCTCTGAAATTCTTGATGGGCTTTCTATGTAATGTTGAGAAGAAACATGAGAAAACTATCCTGGAATCCTTCCATTTCTTGATGCCGAAAAACGATCCATGTCTGAACATTGGCTACTTTCAACCTTGGGTAATTAAATTAAAAAAAGTGGCTCTATGCTTATTTGTAAATGATAAACATAGAGGGAGCGATAATGTTGTTTAGCCGATTAAGTTGGGCTAGGGCCTGTAATCGCTCGGGAGTAATCTCTGACACTTGATTTTCGTGTATGGCATAATCCGTTTTAAAGATTAAATCCAAATTATTCTAGTGATTGATCAATTATAATTTAACAACTTTTGGTGATGAATCTAATGATGTCTATGGTGTCTATGACAAATAGATATTGCTAAATCACCGATTTAATCTTAGATTGACTATGAACAAGAAAGAAGCAACGGCTAAATCAATCCACATCTACCAGGAACGAATCAATCAGGTAGATACAAAGCTCAAAGATCAAAGTCTTAGTGAACTACAAAGAATCATGTATGAATCTGAAAAAGTGATTGCTACTGAAGAACTGGCAAAAATACAGACTGCAAAATAGTCTAAAACACAATTTCTTACATTCCGGGCAATATTGATTGTCATGCTGAAGGTCATGGCAATGTTAGTTTTCATCAAATGTCGCCATCATCATTTGGTTTGTGACACACAAAATTTCAATGAAAATAACCGACCAACCTATATGCAACAAAAACTAAAACGATCACCTTTTTATTTTATCAAGTGTATAACTAGGCGGGTAGCAACCAACGGAATGAATCACTGACGCGCCTATGCCGGATCAGTGGAAAGGTGGTCTGAGGATTACTGGATAATTCCTATTGTATTGCTATCCAGTCTTACTCCATTCTTTTGTAAATTGACTTGAAATCTTCTGCAATCAGATATGCGGTATTCTCAATATGTGTCATTTCAGTCATGTTTGACTTGCCTCTTGCAATTTGTCTTATGAGCGTCATACATTTGTGAATCTGGTTGTGATCAAGAGAATCCTCACCAGACATTACGTTAAAGCAATCGACAAAATCCAGACAAAAATTCAAGACTATTAATTCCCAGTTATTTGTGTTGATTGGATATCCTATGCCTTGAGCAAATATGCGAAATTCATTACTTCTATCAATGAGGAGCATTTTTAGGGCTTGGTGAGATTTCTTTAAATCATATTTGTCCAGCGCACTTGAACCTTGCACTATATACATACGTGGGAATTGTATTTTAAGTGGATCTAAGATTGTCTAGTTGGTAAAACAAGTCTCAATTTAGATTCAAACTGCATTACATTGATGTCCGTGTATGTCACCGTTTATTTTATTTTGATTTATTACATTTTGGAAGTCTTCCGTGTTCATACTGGAATGCTGTTAACTGTTTTTCTTCTTCAGCCTCTGGGAACAAGGTTTCATGGTAGCAAAATGAGACTGTATCCTTGATGCATGTATCTGTTGAATTCCGGTGCTCTTCCAGTCTTTCGTGGATGTTGTTGCTTGCACCAATGTATGTTGTTTCATGCTCCGAGCCAAGAAAATAGACTCCTGCCTTGATTGGAACTTTGCCTATGTTTTCTTTGTTAAACGGCATCCAGTCAGAGTATGACATGACATGTTATTTCATATCTGACATTTAACAGATGAGGTCAACGGTTTGTAACAACAAGTTGCTATCTGAACTATTTTACACTTGGCTGGAAATACCTGTCACCCTTAATAGTATGGGAGACCATATTATATCATGAATATCTATGATAAAAAATCCGTCCACTGTTCCAAGTGTGACAGGTTCATAGGCGAGATTGACTATGATGCCATAGTCATTTTACCAAAATGTGGTAAATGCGCAAATCCAATGCCTGAAGGCGATGACAAGGTACAGTACATTGTAAGCAAGTTTAACAAAAATCAAAAAAATCTAGTAGATTCAACTGTCGCCTAGATTTTTTAGAGGGAACCCTGATCACTTTCTTATATCTCCATTGCAAAATTTTTCTAAATCATTTTCTCCAGTTAGTGTAACTAGATGTGTCCATTGTAACACACT
The DNA here is from genome assembly GCA_029850515.1 of Nitrosotalea sp. Classification (GTDB taxonomy): domain Archaea; phylum Thermoproteota; class Nitrososphaeria; order Nitrososphaerales; family Nitrosopumilaceae; genus Nitrosotalea. The sequence continues at coordinate 6,114 of JARCRW010000032.1, forward strand.
ATCAACATGATGGAAAATGTCAAATTTGAAATCCTTGAAAAGTGGAAGGATACATTTGTTATCCCAATCTTGCTTATTTTTCAAATCGAAATGATGAGCGCAGTAATTGTGATAAACCTTAAAAGTACCATGTATTACACCTAAAAGAGGCTATGACATTAGCCTTGGAATAAAATCCTAAACTGCCCGAGAAAGGTGCTGATAATGTCTACCTAATGGAAATTAAATAGGTAGACAAATGAACACAAAAAATCAAAAACAAAAATTGGGCCGGTACAAAAACCTAACATATTTACTAGTACTTGCAATTGTAGTAGTTACAGGATTCATAACTCCTGTCAATGCAGTGGATTTTGTTGCACAACTTAGTACCACATCACATACAGCAAAACCATCATTTCAATTTGAAAGAACATACGTGATTGATTATTCGCAAGGTGGAGAAATCAAGAACATGCTAAATGGTAAAAATATTACCATGACATTTCACGTTGATCCATCTGATCCAATAAAAAAGTCTCTTATCAGGAATCTTGATTCTGAAATTATTGGAAATCTTAAGAGTGCCTCAAATATTACAGATGTCGACATTACATATGAAGCAACACTGTATCCCGGTGACAGTCAAGCACGCATAGATTACAAGATAATATTTGTTCCAACAATATCAAACTATGTGCTAAGGCCTGCAACTAGTGATAGTGCTGCTATACTTGATACTCAGTGGAGAGGATTGACAGTACAAGATCCTGTATTGGTACATATTTCAAATTATGGACAGTTTGACATCAACTCGCCTATCGATTTCATAAAAAAACAGCTTCCAGATCTTTATGGCAAATTGCAAGGGTCTAATGCAGAAAATCTGTTTGAGATTCCATTGATGTCATCAAATGATCTCATGAGTGATCCTATATCAAAATGGCAACACCTGTTTGATCCTGCATATACCATTGTAGATTCAAGCAATCTTGGATATCGTGGACAAAAAGTAGTCGTCTCTACATATGCAACTGGCGAGAGTAACATAAGTGAGGGAACCATGTATCCAATTGTCAAAAATTCAGATTTAAAATCAGATGTTGATTATCCAGTAAGCTATACTGAGAGAGCAAGCTCTGCTAGTATACAGATTGATGGCTATGTGGCAGTGACAAACATTGATGGTATTGAATACTTTGGTGCTAGCCCTCAACCTCCACAAGGCAGTGGAATATCATCTACAGGAAACTATTCTGCACAAGTAATCTATGCTATGGCCGCATTTGCCGTTGTGATAGCTGTAGGCATATTTTGGTGGAGCAGCCGAGTGTCCAAGAGTGCAATGAAGCGAGGAAAAGATACAAGCCCGCCTCCCACGTTCCAATATGAAACCCGAAAACATTGGGCAGACAGATTTGAGGATGGCAAATGATTTACAATACTACATGCTTATAACAATCATCAAGAAAAATGATCATACCAATGAAAGGAATTGAAATAATATTTCTGGCAGCAGGCGGACTGGCTGGAGTTTTTCTACGATACGGTGTAACGAAATCGCCGTTATTGATTGGAGCATTGCCTGTCAATGTCTTGATTGTAAATGTGGTTGGTAGTTTCATACTTGGCTCATTTGCAATACTTTCACAACAATGGAACCTGGATGAAAAATACGCCTTGTTGATTGCCATGGGGTTCTGTGGAGGGCTTACCACAATGTCTTCTTTTGCCTTGGAATCTGTTAATCTAATAGATGGCAAACAGTATTCACTAGTGTTGATAACTGTGATTGCAAATGTTGGATTGTCACTTGGCGCAATCTTTGGAGGGAGGGCCTTGACAAGTGTAATACTTGGAGGGTTGAGATGAGAACAATGAAGATGTGGTCACTTGTAATTAGGATAAAAAAGAACGATACCGTAAAGGGAAAACGTGTCCAGTCTCTGGTACTTGAGATATTGAAAAAAGGATCGATATCTGGTGCGACCATATGGACTGGCATGGGAGGATATGGTAAAAGAGGTGATTCTAACACACACATAGAAGGTATATCGATAAACATGCCTCTTGTTATCGAGGTCATCGATGATCTACAAAAACTCGAAAAAGTATTGCCTGAAATCAAAGACTTGGTAGATGATAATGGTTTGATTACACTGCATGAAGTTGGAGTTGTCTAGAGTTTGACATTGTATACTTGAGATAATCTTTATTTTCTCATGTATATCGTTGCCAGTCATATGATTAGAACATGTGAAATGCTAAAATTGTTCCTTAGAGTCAGTCCAATTTAGGAAACTCATGCCAATTTATTATTGTCTTGACTGTAAAAAAGTAATTTTTAGTAAGAGTCTTGACTATGGTCCTATTTGTCCCACGTGTAAACAAAAGAGAAAAATATAATCCAAGTGAATCAAGCCACTTCCAGGGCATGAACTGGATCCGAATAGTTTTGACCCGATTTAAAATAACCTGTCAGAATTTTACTGTCTGTTTTTTATTACAAGAAGCGTATTCTGATCTTTCCATGCTATCTTGTCCAAGTCATCATAATGGTTCAAAATGTTTTGGACAAACTTGTGCAATGCTTCCTTGAACTCTTGCTTTTTGTAAAACTTGAATGTTGAATAGTGGTGATTTTTTACCTGTTCGACTAGCTTTTCTAGTGGGTATACCCGATGGTGTTCAAAGAACTTGACAGAATCGATATTCAGGTTTTCGTCCTTTTCCAATGCTGACTTTAGCTCATCCAATTCGTATAACCTGTCTTCTTTTTTGTTAAATGAAGGAAAATGCATTCCCCAAATGGTCTTGGCGTTTTGGTCTCGTAATCTGGTGTATACGAACAGTCTGCCATTGTTTTTGAGTACCCGTGAAGACTCTCTTAAAAAGTCTGGAAGTGAAAAGTGGTGTATTGCATTAAATGACATGACACAGTCAAGCGAGTCTGTTTGCAGTGGTATCTTATGCGAGTCGCTTCGAATTGGGGTAAAGTTTGTGGTGCCATTTTTTACAAAATATTCTCTTAGGTGTCTTAACATCTCTCTGTTGTTGTCAAGGCAGAAAAGATGACATTTTTCACCAAGATGCTGCACAAACTTGAGGCTATATCTTCCTGTTCCACATCCAATGTCTGCGGCATATATCTTTGGAAGACCTTGCAACTTGTTTGTGATAAACAGCATGGGGCCAAGATCTGTTGTTCTTAGCTCACGGTACTGGGGAGCAATGTGAAGAAAATGGTCATGCATTTTATTTAGAACTGAATTTTTTTTACCGAATGAGCTCATTAATTATTTACAATTTTATGATTTTAAAGTGTTGCCCAAAAGAAATAAAAACTATGAAAATTCAGAAAAAATAAACACAATCTTATTGTAGAATAAATACATTATTTTCATGGAATGTTCCAAGTGCGGCTCGCCAATGGACAAGTCTGCAAAAGAATCCAAAACTGTCTACATGTGTTTTTGCTGCAACAGCAAAATAGAGAGTGAAACTAGTTAAATCAAAGATTGTCTGTATCAATACCGTGAAGTTTGACGAGTTTTGGGGTGTGATGGTGACCGATCTTGCAGAGCCAAAACAGTTTACGACCCAGACCAAGTCATTTTCTGCCAAGTATTCTGGTGGTAGGATAATGGTAACAACAAGCGATTCCCTGTGGCCAATTGATAGGTCTGCCATGAGGCAGGTATGGACAAAAGCATTATCAATGCATGAAAAAATGAGGTTTATTCATACAAATTACTCGCATGAGAACATTCGTACGTCATCGTACATCATTTCATTAATGAAGCGTTATGTGGCAGACGAAGCCAAGATGGAATGATCTCTTGATAAATATAATGGAAAACCCTTGATGGTGTCATGGAAGAAAAAAAGAAGATGAAATCAAACACTGAAGAGGAGTACAACAAGGCATTGGCCTCAGAAGATCCCACCGTGATATCGGAAGAAGAAAAAGAGAGATTGACAAGAGAGGCAATAAAGAAATTCAAGTCACTGTGAATCTAGGGTAAATTATAACAGGCTCTTACAGGCATGTATGTTTTATACTTGGACTGTTAGAAGATTGAAGAAAAACAATTATTTTTAAAAAATATAAAACCATAATCTGGCATAAAATTTGTCAACGATCTTTTTACTTGACATGTACTCACTTGATAACAATACTGTTATTTTCTGACTTATATGAAACCAAAAGGGAATGATGACTAATGGATGACAATGAAAAAGTAGACAACCATGTTACTAAGATATCCTCTTCTGCGTGGACATCACTTGCTATAATCAGCAGCCTTGCTCTGGTTACGATGTATGGTGAAACAATGGTATTGCCGGCAATTCCTAATTTTATAAAAGATTTTGGTATTTCATACAACATGTCATCTTGGATCCTGTCATCATATCTTATTGCAGGTGCAGTGATGACGCCAATTTCAGGCAAACTCTCAGACATGTACGGCAAAAAAAAGATTCTGCTTGTTGTGATGATGATATATGCTGTAGGAATCTTGGGAGGCGGATTTGCAAATTCGTTTTATTTTATGATATTTGCAAGAATTGCACAAGGTATTGGAATTTCCATGTTCCCAATAGCATTTGGCATTGTACGCGACATTTTTCCAAAAGAAAAACTTGCAATTGCCCAAGGCATATTCACATCAACGTTTTTTGGCGGCTCTGTGGTTGGGCTAATTGTTGGTGCAAGAATAATCTCAAGTTATGGATGGCATGCAACATTTTTTTCTGTATTTCCAATTGCCATGATGCTTGCTGTGATAATGGCAAAATTCATTCGTATCCCAAAAATAGATCCTGGGCAATATCATGGACTTGACATAAAAGGTGCTATTGCACTTTCTGTTACCGTGATTTTGTTTCTGATGGGCGTATCATATCTTGAAGAAATAGCCATTGGAAACATGAATTCTCTTGTCTTCTTTGCAGGATCTACAGCATCTATGATCGTATTTATGATGCTAGAAAAAAAGACGCCTCACCCATTAATTGATCTCAATATTCTTGCAAACAAAATACTCTTGCCAACCAACGTGATATTGATGATAGTGGGCATATCTACATTCATGGTATACCAGACCATTCCAATATTGATACAGAGTCCAAAACCGTTAGGCTTTGGAGGGGATGCAATATCAACAGCAAATGTACAGCTTCCATTCATGGTAATATCGCTAATCGTTTCTGCAGCATCAGGCTTTATAGTGTCAAAGGTTGGAAATTTCAGGCTGACTGCACTCGGAACCATTGTGTGTACAGCAGGATTTTTTGGACTAGTGGCATTCCACTCTACTGAATTTATGATATCTGTAGCACTTGGTATAATATCAGTAGGATTATCGTTTGCATTTGTAGGTGGATTTAATATAATCTTGGTATCCTCTCCGCCAAAAGTTGAAGGGATATCACTTGGCATGTCTGTATTGCTTATTCTGGTTGGACAATCACTTGGGCCCTCAGTTGCAGGCATGTTCCAGCAGATGTATAGCCAAACAATTCCTAATGTATCAGGTGTGTTTCCATCGGCATTGTCTTACATGCAAATATTTTCTAGTGCTGGAATAATATCTATAATCTCAGTTGTACTTGTTGTTGTTCTAAGAAACAAAGTAAGAACACTGGCAAGTTACAATTCAAAAATCTAGGAAAAGTGTATCTTATGAGTGGTAATTGCTACCCAAGTATGCTCCACTGTCCATAGCATCTTGCGGTATGACATTGTATGTACTATTGCATCCTGTCTGAAATGAATAACAATTTGTTGTACTGGTAGGTGCTCTTGATGCATCACTTGTCCCAGTATATGTGCCTGGCGTACTCCATCCGGATGCTGATAGCATGCCAACAGATATGACAATTGCACCACATACACTTGCAGCAAGTATGATTAGAAATATTTTTACCATGATATACATTGGTTTTTTTTCATTTAACTCTTACCTAACAATGTTCATGATGATATCATGTGTAAATCCTGTATTCACTGGATGGTTCAACAAATATTTGTCGACAAAAAGAAACCTAACATATCTCCATATCTTTCAGTTTTTTTGATGGTATGATGGATATTCAAATTGGATGTACCGGCTGGAGTTATCAAGGTTGGATTGGACCATTTTATCCCAAGTCCATGGCAAGCTCTGATTATCTAAAGCAGTATTCAAAGACATTTGGTATTACGGAAATAAATTCAACATTCTACAATATTCCACTGCAGTCCACCATAAAAAAATGGTTCTCTGAAACGCCTGACAGTTTTATCTTTACTGCCAAGATGCCAAAACAAATAACACATGATGCAAGACTCAAGCCCGGACCATTCTTGGACAAATTTCTAAACGCTATCAGGAATCTTGATCACAAAATGAAAATTCTTGTAATACAACTTCCACCATCATTGTCATTTGTAGAAGCAAGGGTAAATCTTGAAAAAATGTTAAAGCATCTTCCGAATAGTTATCGTTACGCAGTGGAAGGCAGACATCATTCATGGTTTACAGACGAGTCATACGAATTTCTCTCAGAAAATAATGTTTGTCTTGTATGGAATGAAGTACAAGGTGTGATAAATCCGTGTAATGTGACAGCAGACTTTGTCTATGTCAGGTTGATTGGAGATAGGACAATTCCTGAAAACTTGTTTGGAACTATTAAAAAAGATAGAACCGAGTCTATAGAAAAGTGGGCGCAAAAACTGGATGATGTAAAAAATAAGGTATCGCTTGCAGTGATAATGGCAAACAACCATTTTGAAGGATTCTCGCCTGTTACTGCAAACAAGATGCGGCTTGCAATGGGACTAGGTGAAATTGCATGGTATGGTAAAAACCAAGAAAAATTATTTTGATTCTAGTTAAAAATACCGTCATAGCCTGTCATATATGACATTGAAATCCTTGGCTATTCTGTATGCCATGTTCTGAATCTTGGCCATCTGTGTAATATTTGATCTTCCCTGTCCCATTTGGTTCATTATTGTCATACACTTGTGTACCCTGTAGTGGTCTTCATGATTGACCTTGTCTGACCACATTTCAAAACAATCATTGAACTCTAGACAAAATCTCAGGATGATTTCTTCCCAGTTGCTGTAATTTGTCGAGTAATCTATGGCACTTGCAAGTTCCTGAAATTCATTACTTCTGTCAATCAGGAGCATGTCGAGGGATCTTTTTGTCTTTGTATTGTCATGGAAATCTTGAATTGCTGTCATGATATATTATATGACTTGAAAATATTAAGCACTAGGAATATACTGCAATCAAGTGCAACCATGACTCTAATAGACTAGCTTCTATCCCTGACTCGTCTTTTTCAAAACCAAAATCAGAAACGCTGCAATCAAAAGAGATACAACCATGAAAACGCTTCCAGAATTGTACGAGCCAGTACTTGTCTTAGGTATCAGATGATGATTCCTCTTAAGGCAAAATGCGAAACATGTATCATTTCATAGGTAAGACATCTTGTTAGTTATTCATGATGACATCTTGTCTATATGGTGAAAATTTACCATCCACGCTGGATTAGAATCTGCATGACTTGAGGATCTACACAGGCTGGTGACCCGTCATCTGCTTTTATGATCAAAGTAAAGCCTTGTTTACATGTGACATCTTTTGGACTAACTCCTGATTTGACTTGTTCCAGTGGGGGTAGTCCGCTGACTGTACTATTTGATGACATGTTCATACTTGGTGATGGGCTCATGTTTTCTGGACCTGTCATGTTGTCAGGACTTGCCATGTTTCCAAGACTTGTCATGTTGTCAATTGATGGGACTGTTCCATTATCCGGGTTCATGCTACTTGCATCTGGGACACCATCCATGGGGTTTGAAATTATGGTTGGATCTGTAGAATTGTCTTCAGGAATTGGACCAGTACTTGTGATAGTGAAATTGCCTTCAGGAATTGGACCTGCATTGGGGTCGCCAGGCATTTGAGCAAACGCACTAAATTGTGAATCAAATGCATGATAAGATGAAATCAAAATTACTGAAATGCCAAAAAACAATATTGCAGATGTGATTTTTTCATTCGCTCTAGTATGCAATACATTTGCCCCCTGTTGTCAAGTAATTAAGAGTTGCTTATGATTGATACTGTAAAACTGTATGAGGAATTTGTACTATATGTATGGTGATGACAAACAGTCAGGCCGTACAATATGTATTTGATAAACATTCCTCATGAGTTCCACTGTACTTTGTTAGTTTACAAAGTTCCGTAATGCCTTATATCTGCATAAACTAACACTTGGCAAGAAACATGAATACCACAAAAACAACCAAAGTAATCAAATCGAACCTGACAAAAAAAGCGACAGCATTTACGGTAGCATCTGTACTGTTTGTCTCAATTTTTGGGGGTAATTTGATGACTTTGCAGGCAATGGCAGACCCCGGCAATGGCACAAATGCTAATGCCGGCGTAAATGCCAATGCAGGAACTAGTGAAAAGCAAACTGCAAGACAAACACTAAGACAAACATTGCAAACTGATGCAACAACATACAGACAGGCTGTGCAAACTGCAAATCTTGCATACAGGCAAACCGTCCAGGCAGCACAACTTGCTCACTCCCAAGCAGTACAAGATGCAAATACTGCATACAATCAGGCTGTACAACAAGCACGAGCTGCATATAATGCTGCAGTTGGAGGTGCACATGGAAGTGTTACAGTGATTGGTTCTGCTATGGCAACAAGAGATCAAGCAATTGCAACAGCTCAGAATACGAGAATAACTGCAATTGTATCAGCAGATGTTACTCGTGACAAGGCAGTAGATGATGCATTGTCTGCATATCAGAATTCTGTCTATGGTGCACTTGCAACACGTGATGGTGCAGACGGGACAGCACAGAGTACATTCTATACTGCAATTGGTAATTCTACCCTTGCAACGCGTTCACAGACAATAGGTCAAGCACATGTCACTGCAGATAATTCTATTCTACAAGCTAGACAGACAAGGATAACGGCAGTGGAAACTGCTGATGTAGCAAGAGACCAAGCAATTGGATCTGCGCAGACTGCATACATTACTGCAGAAAGCACAGCACATGTTACACTTGACAATGCCTACACAAGAGATAGTAAGGCTTGGAATACTGGCTTGCAGTCATATTGGAATTCTGTAGCTCCACTGGCTCAAACACAGGATAGCGCAATTGCCACAGCAAATTCAAACCATGTAACTGCAGTTGGCAATGCAGATTCTGCAAGAGACCAATCTATTGATCAGGCATATGCTACAATGTACGGTTCAATTGCGGCAGCTTATTCCTAATCTGCCTAACCTACCCTTTTTTATTTTTAATTATGATGGAAAACAGATTACAGATTCATTAAAAGGAAATGTTTTTTCTAAATTATTTTTCATACTTGTCTTTGACATTGTTGTCTATGCCTGAAATACTGATTTCTCCTTGTAATGGTATTCGTTAGATGTGACCCTATGTTTGATTGTATTACAGTGTATACATACCGACTTTAATAATCTGAAAGACGTTAGATAATGTGCAAGTTTTATCTTCCATGGGAACCAAATCAGACACAAACGAGGATGTGATTCTCAGAACTCTGTTAGATGGGCATTGTAGAGCCATCTTGGGCGTGACAACCGGAAATCCAACCACTGCCTCTGCAATTTCATTGGCTTGTAATATGCCTCTAAGTACAGTCTATAGGAGATTGAAAATACTCAGAACTCTCAAATTCCTGCATGTATCATGTACTCTAAGGCCTGATGGTAAAAAATTACTGTTGTTTCAAAATAGGCTTGTAGGTATTGACATATCTTGGAATGATGCCAAACTGCAAATCAGTACCAATTTTTCAGGTACAACATAGTCTCTTTTTGTTAGTAGCATTTGCAGTGTCTGCAAACCCAGTTATTGTATGGATGAAAAAC
>JARCRW010000033.1 GCA_029850515.1 Nitrosotalea sp.
CAATAGGACTCTGTACGGGGATTAGTCGTAGGATGTATCCAATCATGGTTATCCACGAGTTTTTAGTTTTTTATTAAAATGGAGAACAAGCGCTAGCTGAACTGATCTTCTATATTTTGTCAGCTAAATTTAGTATACTGTGAACCGTATTTCACACCTGAAATTAAAAACCAACTTTATCAGTGATAACCATGACAACATTTACAAACAATTGGCAAAGACCGCAAACACCAAGCCTTGGTGAAAAAATTAATGATGCACTAAAACCAAAAGGTGCACTAAAACCAAGATTAGAGACTGGAATAAAAAGACTCCAAACTCAAATTGTAAAACTTGATGGAATGATTACCAAACTAAAACAAAAAGATGAAAAGTTATTTAAAAGAATTGTAATTGCAACACAGAACCATGATATCACTGCAAGTAAAGTTTTATCAAAAGAATTAGCCGAAGTTAGAAAAGTAACAAAGCTTTTAGGAAATGCTAGGATTGCTCTAGAACAAATCGAGCTTAGACTAAGCACATTCCATGACCTGGGAGACACCGTGGTAACCATCATGCCAACTATAGGCTTGATGAAGAACCTCAAATCTTCTCTAGTCAAATTCATGCCAGAAGCTGACCGTGAGCTAACTGGAATGACTGAGATGCTCGGAGGTCTTATGACTGACACATTCCATAGTGGAGACTTTGGAATTGACTCGAGTGCAACAAGCGAGGAATCTGAAAAGATCCTCCAAGAGGCTTCTGCAGTTGCCGAGGCAGCAATTAACGATAAACTGCCTTCAATGCCTGCAGATCAATCATCTTCCTCAGCACGCTACGTCTAGGTTATCATATTATTTGATAGTCTGTAGCGGAAGTATATTTTATACAATACTAGTGATACCACTAGTACTGCAGAAGCAGATAGAAACATAATGGCATATCCCAAAAATTTTGTCAATTCCCCTGTAACAAAAGAGCCTGCAAATACTCCTATGCCTGTTATTGCACTGTTTACCCCGAGGTATTTTCCCTCGAATCCCTGTGGAATACTTTTGAAAAATATCACAGAGCTAGATGTACTATAAATTGAAAATGCAATTACCATCATACAAGCAGATGTCATTGTAACTGGAAAACCTAAAGTTCCTACCATGAAGAATAATGAAACAGCAGGAATCATTACTGCTAGAATTCGTGGTATGTGCGCTAGAATGGTTGATCGTTCTTCTCCAAACTTTGATATTATTTTTGGGGCTATGAAAAACACCAATAACATGGCTATCATTTGAATCGTATAATTTAGAAAGACATCAGCATTTGAAAAATTCTGATTTTTTAAAAATGGCGTCCAAGCAGTAAGATACATGTTACTTCCAAAATAGAAAAAAAATGAAGCCAGGTAGAATATGCCTATTTCATTACTTATTCTTCCCTTGAATAGCGTAATTATGTGCCTGAAATCATATACTTCAAGAATCTTTGGAAAAACAAAATGATGATGACTAATTGAATAGCGTAGGCCATGAAGGGAGTGAGCAATACTACTTCTTTCAATATGAACACTATCGCGGTCCCTCACCAATGTACTCAAAACCATAGATATGCCGCTTGATACAGCACATATCAAAAAATATGGCCTGAGATCAAAATAAAAACTTCCAATTGTTCCAATTATCATGGCAACTAACATTCCAAGTGTACTGATAATCGATGTTTTGGCAAATAACCAACTCCAAAGATTCTTTTGTACTGATTCCATTACAAGAAGCTGTGTAACTGGGCTTTTTGCAACCATGAAAAACCCAAGTACTGTTGCTAATCCATATAGAATGTAAATCGAGTTGGTAAAATACATACCAAGGCTACAAAGAAGAACAAAAAAGAATGATGTAACAAGTATTGGTCTTTTAGAATGAAATCTATCTATTATCTTTCCCCATGTTAATGAGCCCATAGCTATTGCGCCATTTTGCAGAGCAGATATGATAGCTACCTCTCCTATATCACCCCCCAGAAAGATTACGTATAATGGAATTACAGTACTTAATCCCTGGGAAGTAATCTGGGATGGTAACAAATACCATATCCATCGTTTATTCTGAAGCTGCATCGTCTAGGTAATCAAAGATCGGGCATTATTGTATAATGCATTTAAAAAATTTCCATGGTTTTGTCTATTCTTACTATCTGTGGAAAAATTTTATCATGCAGAAGTGTGGAGATCACACATTGTGAGTGTGATACACTCAAAGCATGTTGACCTTTGTCATCATTTCCTTCGGGGTACCTTGGGATGCTTTATGTGGAAAGATTGCTCTTTACACATCACACATTGCTTGCATGATACCTATCTTGGGAGGATGTCCTTTGATAGGGAGTATTAGTACGTGAATAAAATATTTAAGACTTGTGCTCAATTTCACCTTAAATCTTTGAATTTTCTTGATTATTCAAAGTTGTTAGATAATTTTTCTATAAAGCTTTTATGATACGATGACGTAATCCAGTCATGAAAAGGGATGGGGATGTGTATCAGCTTATTTATGAATCAAATCTAGACAGCAAACTAGAGCAGATTCTAATTGGATTGGTAAAAGACAATCCTTCCCCGAAGATTGAATCAATAATTCAAAAGTTCCTTCTATATGTCCAACATTCTACAGAAAATTTCTGGACTACTTATTACAGTGCAAAAACATACGAAGAAAAACTAGATTGTTACTACCAGTACTCCAAGAACCAATGCCTTGCAACCGAGGTGTTAGTAAGGGATCTAAGTTCATTGTCCTCTGATGATGAAATAAAGGAAAATCTGGATACACTAGTAAAAGAGAGTTTTACATTCTAGGTTAGAGAAGACTCGGTCTTTGGTCTAGTCTCTTTGAATTTTGCTATCTTACTACCTTCTTCATTTACCACCTGATCAATGTTGATTAGCCTTTCTCGTAGGTTAGTGATCATTACAGCAACATCATCTGCTTCTTTTTCAACCTCACCTCTTTTCTGTTGTAATGTCTTGATGCCCTGTTTTTCTTCTTCTATGTATTGGCCTACTTTGACAAGTTTCTCCTTTAGATTCTTGATATCGACTGATTCATCCTCAATGTTTTTTTCTAGACTGGTTCGCTTGTCTTTGAGGTCCTTGATCATTAAACCTACATAGTCTATAGCTTCTTCTAACTTGGTTCTCTTATCCATCAATGCCTGGATTCCTATATCTTCACCTGATGTGCTCATACGAGTTTGTTGAATAGGTTCCGGTATTTTTACTTGTTCTGAAGGGCGAAAATGGGATTCTTCCATGACTTCGGACGTCTTTGTATTCCCTGTTTCTGGTTCGTATTGAAAAACCTTGCCTGGCTGATCAGCGATCTTATCCTCTATTCTTGGAGAAATCGATCCGACCTCATCCTTTTTCTTTCGGAATTTGTCAAACATATCGCTTATGGGTTATTGTTATTTTTAATATATAAAAAGTTAATAAGTAAAAAGCTGGTTTTGCGGTTTGCAATGACGATCTATTGAACATTTCTAGTTAAAATGGGCGATCTGGGGATTGAGATATATTTAGAGACCTAAATCTTTGGTTCGAGTTACTTGAAGAATGACAAACTAAACCTACTTCCAATAGTGGAAGATATCATTGGATTAGATCAAATGATGCGATTTGCTGCAATAATAGACCTAAAAGGAAACATATCGGAAGCAATAATGAAAG
>JARCRW010000034.1 GCA_029850515.1 Nitrosotalea sp.
CAGTTGGTCTAATCTAACAACTTTGGTAATTATAGCAAAATTTATCCTATTTTTCTTAGAAATGAGTCAGTGGGATGACGAATTTGTCCGCATGGTGGATAATTTCGTGGTAGAGACAAAGGACCCTAGAATCTTACAAGAGATTTCTGATCTTGACAGGGAGTCTAGGTTACTTGGAATATCATTTTATGACATGTATTGTGTAGTATTGCAAGATGTCAAGGGACACCAGACACTTGTTGCGGAATTTAAAACATATATGAGCTTGAAAAAGACCAGGCCTGTTTTTTAGTTTAAATGAGGGTGTCCTATCTCGTGAATAATCCATGGCAAAAACTAGAGTTGTCTGTGTCTCGCATAAAGAAGATGCCGATGGCATAAGCTCTGCATCGCTAATTAGAAAAGCATTTGGCGGAGAAACAAAACTAGTAGACTATCCCGGACTAATGAACGAGCTTGAAGCGCTAAAAAGCGATGAAAAACTAAAGACACTGTACATATGTGACCTTGGACTGAGCAAGTCAAATCAAGACCAGTTCATTGAACTGTTAAAGGCATTGAGAAAAAACAAGGTAGCAATAACATACATTGACCATCATGATATTGAAGAACCCATAAAAAAGAAGATCAAGGCATTAAAAGTAAAACTGATTCACACCATTAACGAGTGTACCACTGTCCAGGTGTACAATGCATTCAAGTCTAAATTGTCAGACTATGGCTCTTTTCTCGCAGCATGTGCTGCAGTGACTGATTACATGGAAGATAGGCCAATTGGTGCTGCACAGCTACAAAGATTTGACAGGCAGTTTGTATTGCTGGAAGCGACAGTTCTCACATTTACGATTACAAGCCACCAAAAGGATCCGGAATTTCTTCTGTATCTGGTGGATGAGCTAAGTGATTCAAAATACCCGCATCAGATAAACAACACATTTGAGTTTGCAAGAATCCAGGCCGAGAGAATCTCTGGCGTGATACAAAAAGTCAAAGACAATATGAAGAAGATGAAAAATCTCTCATATATGGAAGTCACAGATTCAGGTGCAAGCATGGCAGTTAACTTTGTCTTGGGTTTGTCAGGAAAAGAAGTCGGTGTGTCATACAAGTTACGGGAGGAGCAAGGAATCTATGCAGTATCAGTCAGAGGTGCAAAGTCATGCAAGATACATCTTGGCAGGATTGTAAACCAATTGGCAACAGAGCTTGGCGGTTCTGGTGGAGGACATGACAAGGCATGTGGCGCTGTCATACCAAAAGAAAAAATGGGTACATTTCTGAAAAAATTTAATTCAAAACTCAAGTAGTTTCTGCAACCAGATCAATTTCTACTGCTGAGTTTAGAGGCAGACTCGCAACTCCCACTGCAATTCTTGTATGCTTTCCCTTTTCTCCAAAAATTTCAAACAAAAGATCAGATGCGGAATTGATTATTTTTGGATGCTCGTAAAATTCTGGAGAACTGTTGACAAATCCAGAAACTCTCACAATCCTTGTTATTTTGTCCAGTGTTCCAATCTCTGCTTTTAGCTGCGCCAAAACGTTTGTAATGCATAGCTTGGCTGCCTTTTGAGCATCTTCTATGGAGATGCTTGTTGGAACCTGTCCCTTGAATTGCACCTGTCCATCCTTCATTGGTATTTGTCCTGATACAAAGATCAGGTTGCCTGTTCTTACAACTGGGATATACGAGCCAGCAGGCTTGGGTGGCGTTGGAAGCAAAATACCCCGTGATGCTAGGTTTTCCTCGATCATGGTAACCTCTCTTACATGGTCGTGATTTTAATATATTGATATATGATGATATGAAAAACCAACTCCATGGACAAGACCAAGTCTCATGGCCAGGAACTCAAAAAAGAACTGGATGTCTTGATATCAAGGATAAGTGCATTGGAGGCATCATCAACTGATCGAGAAAAAAAATCCATGATGGGCGTGCTAAAGGTACTTGCAGAAAATCAAAAACACCTCGTCGACGAGTCTGAGCACCTCAAAAAAGCATTAGATCTGATGATGGTACAGATCTTCAAAGTAGACCAAGCCAAAAAGTAGATGTTATCCCAATATTGTATTCTGTACCATATAACAATAAAAGATTAAATTCAGCCCCCAATTGTTGGGAAACAAATGTCTCACCCTCCCGAGCCATCGAACAGCTCACCGCCGGTTGTAAAAGACAAGAACCCTCACAATTATAGAAAAGTTGGTTATTCCATGATTGTAATTTCGGTATCCCTAGTACTCATCGGTCTACTGGTATTGGAAATAGGTGGCAATTATCATTTTTCAGGTGACATAATGGCAAAGCAAGAGATTACTGCCATGACACCAAAACACGGCTACACGATAGTTGCATTTGACTATACGCAACCAGTAGGTGCCAAGATTCAACTCTTGGGTGCTGCAAGCAACTTTGCTGATGCCGTACAACTGCGAAATCAATACATGCCAAATTACAACGGTCAGAAAGGCCAAGTCCTAATCTTTGATACATCCACTGTAAACAATACCAATTCAGTTTCTCTTGCAGAAGTATATGCAATGACTCCAACATCTGGGTATAACGTTGTATCATTTAACACGATGATGCCTGTTGGAAACAGACTTTCTCCTCAAACACTAGACTCTTCACTTGGTGCAGCAACGAATGATTCTGCAAGATATGCGGCAGCAAATGCGGATCCTCAAGTACAGATACTTACATTTACTTCATCATTTAATGACAACCTCAAGCAGATACTTGGCTCAAGTTATACCCCTACACTAGAATCTGAAAATATTAACCAGATTACATCAACACCACCAAAATTAATTCCTCGTCCACCGTCTGCTCCTGCTGTACAAAATGCTACAAATATTGCAGCTCCCACTAACGCTACTGTGGTAAATGCTACTGTAAAAATGACATCTAGTACCAGTGTTGTAGCCCCAGTTAATGCAACTGCGGTAAATTCTACGGGAAAGATGCCACTTAACACAAGTATTGCTCCCGGTAACAGTACAAAATCAAACATGACAGCTGGGACTAAGGTAGATACTGTTTCAATGGCTGCAAATGCAACAGCAACAGGTTCATCAAATCACACGATGGCAATTTCAAACACTACCTCTTCGAACAATACAAAAACAATCTCACTGTCAGAAAATCTCAAAATAAATACTGCGTCTAAATAAAACTTAGACTAGATCATCGTCAATCTCTTCAATGGGTTCAACAAATTGTGAACACGTACAAGTCCTTATGATGCACTTGCCAATTTTTACAAGAGACTTGCTTTCTTCAGATGGCATGTGTGCATCACTTGTATGATGACACCTCTTACAATTCATAACTGAACCATTTCCTAGTTTTATTTAACTTGCTAGTTTCCGACCTGGATTATACCTTTTGTAATGAGCCACTGGATACCTTGCACAAACTCATTGTCTGTAATCTGGCCTCCTGCCCACATTCCAGTGCTTTGCTTTATCCATGCTGGAATTGACTGGGCAGAATTTGCACCTGACGTACCATGTGGAATGTGCATAATGCCATTTGATATGAGATACTGGATTGCATTTGTAAACTCTGAATCCTGTATGTCACCCTGGGACCATGATCTGGCAGTGTTTTTGACCCACTGTGGTATTGAGATCTGACTTTGAGTGTTGACGGAATCCGAATTTATCATATTGGTGTCAGACAGCTTGTCTGCAAAATTAATAACTTCTGGATTGCCATTAATTGAAATGATGGATGTGGAATGCTCTTCTAGCAAAATCCCTGTCTTGATATCGTATACAATTTTTGATGTGCTGTTTTCAGTAGAGTGGAATGCAACAAGAGAAGTTCTTTTGAATCCGTTAAATTCTGTTACAATAGGCGTCACTGAAGTATCTGACTGGTTGTAATCAATTGGTGATGCTAAAACCTCAAGAAATGGGCGAACTGCGTTGACATTTTGCTCGCTATGCACAAAGCCAGTCTTTAGGTTGAGAACTAATGTAGAGTTTTGGATGCCATTACTGTCCTCCTGACTTTGTATGATGTTGATGGTGTTTGCATCAGGCATGGCCCCAAAATTGTATGTCTGGGAACTGTTCATGTCTCTTATTGTGATGTTGTACCTGAGCATGTCTCCCGGGTGAGCACAAATGGTATGAGGATTACATGCATTGGTCTGTTCTGAAACTGCATATCCTGTAGGTATTGTAATACCCAACACCGAAACTAGCAAAACAAGAAATATCGTACTAAATTGCATTACTTGATTTTGACGTGAAAACACGTAACATTATTCTTTCTGTTAAAGAGATTAATACAAATACTGTAATTTTCTTGTATGCTGTGTATTGCCAAACAATTTGATAAAAGAGTCAAGCCCGTATCTTTTACAACATGCTAACAATCCTGTCCAGTGGTATGCATGGGGAGAAGAGGCACTAGACAAGGCAAAGCAAGAAAACAAGCCAATCTTTCTCAGTGTAGGGTATAGTGCATGTCACTGGTGCCACGTCATGGCTCACGAATCATTTGAAAACGAAGAGATTGCAAAAGCAATGAACGAGAATTTTGTCAACATCAAAGTAGATAGGGAAGAGAGACCCGATATTGATGATATTTATCAAAAAGTCTGCCAGATGACAACTGGAAGTGGCGGCTGGCCTCTTAGCGTGTTTCTGACACCTGATCAAAGGCCATTTTATGTTGGTACATACTTTCCACCACTTGATAACTATGGAAGACCAGGATTTGGAAGCATTGTATTACAGCTTGCACAGGCCTGGAAAGAAAAGCCTGACAATGTAGAGCAAGCTGCTGAAAATTTCCTCAACACTCTACAAAAAACCGAGTCTGTTTCACCTGATTCTAAATTGGAAAGGTCAATCCTTGACGAAGCAGCGATGAACCTGTTATCAATTGCAGATACAATAAATGGCGGATTTGGCCAGGCACCCAAGTTTCCAAACGCATCAAACCTGTCCTTTGTTCTAAGATACTCTAAACTGTCAGGAATTGCCAAGTTTCAGGAATTTGCATTTAAGACTCTGACCAAGATGGCAAATGGTGGAATGTATGATCAACTTGGCGGCGGATTCCACCGATATTCTACTGATGCCAGATGGCTAGTGCCGCATTTTGAAAAGATGCTCTATGACAATGCACTTTTGCCTCCCGTTTATGCCGAGGCGTACCAGATTTCTAAAGATCCACGGTATCTTGAAGTCATAAATGATACACTACGATATGTTCTAGGACAAATGACATCGCCTGAAGGAGGGTTCTACTCTGCAGAAGATGCGGACTCTGAGGGCGAGGAAGGAAAATTCTATGTCTGGAAGAAAAAAGAGATCCAAGAGATATTGGGAAAAGACGCAGACATTTTCTGCTTGTACTATGACGTTACAGATGGTGGCAACTTTGAGGGGCACACTATCTTGTATAATGGCATGAACCTGTCGTCAATGGCATTTCACTTTGGCAAGAGCGAATCAGAAATAAAACAAATCCTAAAACAATCCCGAGACAAACTCTATGCAGTACGGGTAAAGCGAGTTCCGCCTAACAGAGATGACAAGATGATGACAAGCTGGAACTCACTCATGATTACTGCATTTGTCAAGGGGTATCGTGTTACTGGGGAGCAGGACTTTTTCCACGCTGCCACAAACTGCATTGAATTCATTGAATCCAGACTGACAAGAGATGGCGAGTTACTTCATACATACAAAGATGGTCACTCAAAGCTTAGGGCATATCTTGATGATTATGCGTATTTTGTAAATGCACTGCTTGACTATTTTGAGGTTGCACCGTCCAAAAAATATCTTGACCTTGCAGTGTATTATGCAAATTATTTAGTTGAGCATTTCTGGGATGAAAACCAAAAGAGCTTTTTCTTTACTGCTGACAATCACGAGAAACTAATCATAAGAACAAAGAACATCTACGACTTGTCTCTACCATCTGGGAATTCTGTTACAGCATGGATTATGCTAAGACTCTATCATCTCACACAAGACAAAAAATATCTTGACATATCTATAAAAGTGATGGAATCACTTGCAGTGATGGCCGCAGAAAACCCGTTTGGGTTTGGACAGTTGCTAAATACAATATACGCATACCTGCAAAAGCCAGTGGAAATTACACTAATAAATCCAGTAAATGATGACATCAAAAACTATCTCTTGAAAAAATTCATACCAGAAGCAATTCTTGTCACGGTATCCAAAAAAGAGGATCTTGAGAATCTAAAAGATCTGCAATTTTTTACAGGAAAAGAATTTGATGATACCAAAACCAAAGTCTATGTTTGCAGGGATTTTACATGCTCCTTGCCTCTTGAGACTGAATCTGAAATTGAGAAACTGGTCTAGATTTTTTTTATGTTAATTTCAAGCCTT
The DNA here is from genome assembly GCA_029850515.1 of Nitrosotalea sp. GTDB lineage: Archaea > Thermoproteota > Nitrososphaeria > Nitrososphaerales > Nitrosopumilaceae > Nitrosotalea. The sequence goes on from JARCRW010000034.1 coordinate 6,391, forward strand.
TGGCCTACTGCGGGGCTGCCCATTTTTTCATATCTTCGTTTTGGCATGGTTATGGTGATTGATGTCTGGGCGTAACTTTTGATTGCAATTGTTGGCTGGGCTTGGAGTATTGCCTCTATAAATGGAGCAATCTGGTCTCGTAGTTCTGGGTCTAGTTTACGGTTTATCGCATCAAGCATCAACTGCTTTTGCGAAACTGGCTCTGTCTGGACATCTTCGACAAGTGTCAACTGTACGGTCTGACCGTTGTCAATTAACTGCTGTATCTGGTAATGGATTAGATCCGACATTGAGATATCGTTAAAAATGTTGCAATTTAACTTTTCACAAATCTCGGTCCTATTTTGTGTCTAGGTCTTCTATTTTCGAACTGGAATGATTCCATTGTCTGTCAAATATTGGAGTCCTCTGACAAACTCATCGTCTGATATTTCTCCTGCTGACCACAATTCTGCATTGGTCTTGATCCATCCTGGAATGTGACCAAGATTGTTTTCACCTGTATTGTGTGGTATTTTCACCATGCCTTGGTTTGCCAAAAACTCTAACCCTTTTACAAACTCTTCATCTGGAATCAAATTCTGAGACCACAACTTTGCATTATTTTTTACCCATGCTGGAATCTGTGTTTGCAAGGCTGGAACATTTTGCTCCATATTTGCTGTCTGTGAAATTGGAATTCCTACAGTAAAACTGGCAAAATCCCAGTCTCCGGTAATTGGATTGATTATCTCTGCAAGATATTTTCCATTTTTCTGGTATGTATTCCCTAATGGTATTGTGGAATTTGATTTTGAGATTCCAAAATTATCTACTATGGTATTGTTGGAATCAATTACCAGAATTTCTGCAAACGACTTGTCATCAAACATGTCTGTATTGACATTTAATGTCATTTCCTCGCCTGGTTGGTAAAACTGCTTGGACATGCCAAGCTGATGCACTCGTTGATAACCGTCTTTTTTCTGTATCGGGTTGTCAAATCCTCCATCACCATATATTGATTTGACTTGGGCAACATCAAGTGATGTTATATCGTAATGTTTTACGCCAAGGACGGTGACTGTGTCTATCATGATTGATGGCATGTCTTCTAGTCCGTTGATGATGTTGTGCAATCTGTCATATGGTACAATATAATGTCCTAGACCAAACGAGTGGCCAATCTCGTGCCTGATGGTAGAGTCTAACTGTGTGCTTGTGGCAACAAGGCCGGTGTATTGTGGCTCGTCTACATATGTATAGTACATTTGGTTGTCTACAGTCCATTCTTTTTTGATCCAGTTTGGCTCTACGTCTAAATAATAAATCTCAATGTTGGTTTTACCGGTTTCAAAGTTTGGTATTGTTACCCCTGTTGAAATAAACCCGTTAGAATTTTTCTGGGGCTCTGGGAAATATTTTATTGTAATATCACACTCTGTATAATTAAAACTAGTTTGCTGGGAAATTGGAACCTCGACTAGGGTGATGTTCCATACTGGATGTCTTCCAAGGCCCTGATTTAATTTTGTCTTCCAGTCAATTACTGCGTATTCTGTTTCAGCAAGTAACTGTTTTCCAATAGTTGGGAAATTTGGATTTGTCTGTGGTTCTATGGCACAAATTATTGGGCCATGATGAACCCTTATTGGCATTTGCAAAAATTGGCCTGCTGCAAAAGCAGGAATTACTGGGGGCCCAAAAACAGACCATGAAAATAAAACAATCAAGGCAATAGATAGAATTGTTTTTTTCATGAAATATGTCAGACCTTGGCATCAAGTATGCCGCGTTTTATCTGGGCTGCCCTGATTTTGATCATCTGTGTAAATTCCTGAGTATCTTCTAACAACGGCTTTAGTTTTTGGTTCTGATATGCTTGCAGAAAAGCTGAATAGATGCAGCCAACTATGATCCCAAATGCATTTGCATTTACATCTTCAACCTCGTCAGAGTATGCCTTTGCCAGTTGCTTGTATGACGCAGCCTCGCTTATGTAGTAATCAATCAGACTGTCAATGAACTTTCGTGTTGTCTGGGGAATCACGAACTAGATTTTCCCTGCATTGTTTATAATGTTTGATTTCCACAATTCCCAGTGTAAGATCTGATGTAATTAGAGAACTTGCAAACTAAATTTGACCACATGTATTTTTGAAGAATTGATCCCAAGTCTTATCATGCCAATTGAAGTTAACAGAGTAAACAAGGAATGCCCCAAGTGCAAAAATCCTACTATCTTTAACACTGGAAAAGAGTATTTCTGTGGCAAGTGTCTTGCTACGTTCAAAATAAATCAGGTATCAGAAAAGATAGCAGTATAATACAATGTGGACTATTGACCAAGAAGATGCTTATTTTAAGATCTATGATGCCCGTAAGACTTTGGTAGGCTATTTTGCACCAGAGTATGGCGACATCCAACCCGAAGACAAGGCTGATGAAGTAATTCAGGAAATGCTAAAAAACCATGATCCTGTAAAGGGTGGTTACTTGATGGTACCATTTGTCAAGTTTGGAATATTTGAAGATGGTGTGGAAATGAATCTTGATTACATTGAACAACAGATACGCCATGTGCACGACCGGATTCTTGCTTGGAGGAATCTACTGACTGAAAAAGAGATTGCACACCATAAAATTTTGATATCTCATACGGACCATGATATGCTAAGCATTACACTTGGGATAATTTTTCCATCAAATGTTCCGCTTGAGAAAAAAGAAATCCTTGGCAATCTGGGAAACATCTTGGATTTTGCCAATACAAAAGGTCTACTGTGAGCTACCAGTTTTTGCACTTTCGTATGACTGGAGTGCATTCATTTCATATTGGAATGATTGCTGTAACAATTGGTCGGATTTTGCCATTGTCGCATTGTTTCCTGTTACAACCCACTCTTTTAGTGCCTCATCACTTTCAATCTGGGTCTCAGTAGACAATCTGAATAATTGCAATGATGGTTTGAACAACTCTGGAGCCTTCAAATTATCATATCGTGGAAGTATGTTCTTGACTGCAAGTATGTGAGCATCAGTTATCTTTAACATTTGATCTTTTGAAATCTGACCGTGTTTATACTGGGTAAAGTTTGCATCAAAACTCTGGGTCTCATTTTTAAGATCTGACTGGATCTGCGCCAATTGGTCCCCGAATAGTTTGCCTGAAAGACTTGTCTGGTCAAGATAGTAGCTGACAAGTATTACAATTGCTATTATTGTCACGCCTAAGCCAATTGATATTGGCATAACATGGCTTTTGCCTGGGGCCTTTTTTCGTCTCACACCAAAGCCAGAATTTGATACGAGATAAATCTATTTGAAAATATGATTGTCACACTTTTCGTTTGAATCTTTCGTTATTAGTCTGATAAGTCACAGGTATAATTTGTGCAAAATCTAGTCGATGTATTTTCCATCTGGATCTGCCTTTAGCTCTATTATCATTATGCTGCCACTTATGTAGGAATCATTTCGCGTGGTTCTCACTCGTCCCACCTCAATGTGGTATGGATATACATCCACTACGATTGTTCCGACCTTTACGTCTGATGGAGCATCAGTGATCTGAATGTCTTCTTTTTTTACTCCGTAATCGACTAGCTTCTTTATGCAATGATCAAGCAAAGGTTGCGGCAAACCATGGTTTATTGCCCAGACGGTGCCCTCGTATTCGATTTTGTCCAACTATTAGCACTCTAATTTACTAGTATAATTACTATCTCTTAATCGGACATTATGAGTACGAATAATGTCTTTGAGATCTTAAAAAGCCAAAAAATCGGACATTATAATTTTTCGTACCCTTTTTTCCAGAATGATAATCGCAGAATCCGATTGCATGGTAAAAGAAGGAAAAAAGAACGGGTCTATCTTGAGATCTTGGAACTTGTCAACAAGGGCATTACATCAACAAACAAACTTGCAATAGAACTTGGCAAGTCATCAAGACATGTACGACGTTACCTGAAAGTAATGGCTGTGCTTGGCATGATAAAACTTGACAAGCAAACCGGAGGCTGGTGAAGAATGGAACTACTCCAGAGTCCGTGTCAGTGGACTCATACCACATATCAATTCAAAACTGTAGGGCTCACTACAAAATTCCTTACCTACTTCTTTAGAATAAGGATCCAAATTGGAATCCTATTTGACTCGTTTTTTCCACACTGATTATCTTTAATGATGGGTATTGATACTTATGGCAAAAAGGCTAGGAATACCAATATTATTCATAATAGTAGTTCTGCTAATAGGTTTTGAACTTACATTTTCTAATGCAGAAGCCCAGATAGAACAACAGAGCCAGCAACAGAGCCAGCAACAGAGCCAGCAACAGAGCCAGCAACAGAGCCAGCAACAGATTCAGCAACAACAGATTCAGCAACAACAGATTCAGCAACAACAGATTCAGCAACAACAGATTCAGCAACAACAGATTCAGCAACAACAGATTCAGCAACAACA
>JARCRW010000035.1 GCA_029850515.1 Nitrosotalea sp.
TGACGTAATAGTTACATATCAGGCAAATACGATTGGCACCCCTACTCTAACAGAGGTTTTACGATATGCAAATAGTTGTACATCATTGACATCAGATCATTGGTGCATTCAAAGTATAACAAATGACCTCATCCACCCAGGAATATTAGATCCAAAAGAGACTCTAAATGTCAAGGCGGAATTACAAAACCCGACAAATCGAGGTAGCACATTGACTGCAAACATGGGAACTGACAATGGGATACTTTCTACAAGTTCTGTGAGGGTTACATGATAAAGACAATCCCAACAGGTAATGAAGAGGTAGACAGGCAGCTAGCAGGTGGAATCCCTACCCCATGCTTGATGATGATCGAAGGAGAACATGGTACCGGAAAGAGTGCCCTAGGGGCGCAATTCATTCAAGGCATGTTATCATCAAAGATGAAGGTATTGTGCGTAACAGAAAATACAGTCAAAGACTATATCGAAAAGATGAAGACAATTACCTTCAACTTTACAACCGCGTTTTTGCAAAATCGATTTTCCATACTTCCTCTACATGTATACGGAGCAGTATGGTCACAGAAACAATCATCATACCTACTGCCAGTAATTGGCAGATATATCAGCAGTAATTCCAAGAACTTTGACTGTGTCATAATTGATTCAATATCACTTTTAACAATGTATGCAGACGCAGGACAGATACTTGATTTTCTAACCAGATGTAAACACCTTGTTTCAACTGGCATGACTGTAATACTCACAATGCATGAAACGTCAACCCCAAAAGACATTTCTTTGAGAATAAAATCTGCATGTGACGTATACTTTTCACTCAGTACTGCAAGCATTGGCGGAAAAGCAGTAAAGGTAATGAAGGTCATAAAATTGATTGGCTCAAGCGAAGCGTCCGAGTCGTCATTTGCTTTTGAGATTGACACCAATTTTGGGATCAAGATTGTACCAATATCCACAGCTAATGCATAATAGGATGAAATCATGAGAACAAGAAATCAGGTGAAATAAAATGGTACTAAGTCTATCCCTAGTAAGTGATAAGAAATTCTCAGAGGCGTTAAAAAAATCTGCGCACTTGTTAAATTATTTGTCAACATATGTTGAGAGAGGAAACCCTATTCCATTATTTACAGAAAAACTAGAGGGTGAGCATAAAAAACTCAAAGACCCCAATTTGATATATCCAATATCTGATAATACATACATCCACATCAATCCACATTCCAACTCTGCTGACGGGTATGTGGAATATGCAATCATAGAGCCAGATGAACCAGATCGCGCATTAATGGAGAATGCAGACAAGTTATTTGCATTACATGCCGGAACCATGAATCCACCGATTGAGCTTACAGAGAGATTCAATATGATAGACCAGTATCTAGACAAGACAATATTGTCCACAAATTCCTCTATTGATTATTCCAAGTTTGATGTATTCAAATCAAAAAATTTGTCAGTATTTGAAAAAGACATACCGAGCCTGAAATATCATTTTTTGCGCAAGCGTGCAGGAATGGGATTGCTGGATCCATTTCTAACGGATCCACATTTGGAAGACATTTCAATAGTTGGGGCAGGTAACATGTATGTAATCCACAAGATGTTTGGAGCATTAAAATGCCCTGTCTTTTTGAGTGTTGAAGAAATCGATGATCTCATTGTCAGCATGGCAGAACAGTTTGGCAAGACCGTATCTCATGCAAAACCAGTCATAGACGCTACACTTCCAGAGGGCTCGAGAATCAACATTGTATTTGGAAAAGACGTAAGCAGAAAGGGGACAAATGCCACAATCAGAAGATTCGCAAGTACTCCTCTATCAATAACACAGATTATTCCAAGTAAATCTCTACTTGCAATAGAAGCCGCCTATCTATGGATGATGCTTGCAGAGGGAATGAGTGTGTTCATCAACGGAGAAACAGCATCAGGAAAGACCACAACTATGATGGCACTAACCGCATTTATCCCCTCCAACTGGAAAATTGTGAGTATTGAAGATACACCTGAGCTTACATTGCCTCACTCTAACTGGATCAGTGAGGTTACAAGAGACACAGGAAATGCAAATTCAAGTGTAACAATGTTTGATCTTCTAAAGGCTGCATTAAGACAGAGACCAAATTACATATTTGTAGGAGAGATTAGAGGTGCAGAGGCAAATATCGCATTTGGTGCAATGCAAACAGGTCACCCGGTAATCAGTACGTTTCACGCAGCAAACATGACTGCGTTGATTCAAAGAATTACCAACCCTCCAATGAACATACCAAAGACTAACGTCGAGAATCTAAACCTTGCAATGTTTCAGGCCGCAGTTACAGGTCCAGACGGCAAGCGAGTAAGAAGAGTGCTATCCATAAACGAGATAATTGGATTCAATCCGGATGGGAATAATGTAATGTTCATTCCAGTATTCAACTGGGACCCAGGAAGTGATACAGTAAAGTTCAGAGGCAAGGGAAGTAGTGCACTATTCATCTCTAAAATTTTAGAAAAAAGAGGAATGTCACGAAAAGACGAGGGTTTGTTATACGAAGAGCTTGCACTTCGAACCAAGATTTTGGACAAGATGGTTGAAAAGAAAATTTTCAATTTTTATGATGTTTATGATTCCATATCTCGCTGCAGAGAAATTGGTCTTGAACAATTCATGAAGGAGCTCAATGCATTATGATGGAAAAACTTTCCATCAAGGAAAAACTTGCAGAGCTTCGAAGATCAGATGAGGATTTGTTGTATTTTATTGCATTTCTTTATGCATTATCAACAGGCGAAGTTGGCTCAGTTGAGATGATAAAAAGTGGCCAGTCTTCAGGATATGGTCGGTATTCAAATTCATTCAAAGAAGTATTCAGATTAGGAGTAGGATGGGGATACGGCCTGGCAAGATCTTGTGAAATGATTGCTGCAAAAATAAAAGATAATACGGATCCATTAAAGCAACTTTTGGTAAAATTATCACAGGTGATAAGGCTAGGTGACGAATTGAAGGTGTTTTTTACAGACGAAATGGCTTTTGCCATTCACACATTTACAATACGCTATGAGCGCAACTTGGAAACCCAGAAGCTTTTTCTTGAAATGTTTTACACAATTTCGTCAACTGCGTCTTTTATGATTGCGGCCAACTCAATCATGGCAATGCTCATGGGAAATTCCAATTCCGAGTCAGTCTTTACAATGTCTTTTGTTGGCGTCATAGTAAGCATGGGTTCGTTCATTGTAATCATGTACATGATATTTCCAAAAGACAAGTTGGCATCGGGAAAGCACTCCAAAACACAAAAATTCAGAATGTCGTTGTTTGCAGCACTTGGTGCAGGCATTTCTATCGGAGTTGTGCTTACCTTGACCAACATAGTTCCTCTTACACTAGTTGTAGTAATTGCAGTGGCACCCTTGTTCATTCCAGGATTCCTAGCTCGAAGACTAGATACAGAATTGCGTGGCAATGATGAGTGGTATCCGCCATTTGTCAGACATTTTGGAGAGATTTACACAATGGTAGGCTCCATGGGACAATCGCTTGATGCCGTACTTAGAAGCAATTTCGGGCCCTTGCAAAAACAGATTGTTGCTTTTAAGAATCGTGTGAAAAACAGGATAGATCCTGAGATATGCTTTGAAATATTTTCGATGGAGTCTGGAACCTCCGTGATTGAGTCTGGCAACACCATAATGTCAAGAGCACTTCTCAAAGGATCCGACATGAATCAGGTAGGTAACAAGGTTGCCGAGATTTCAGCAAAACTAAATGAGCTTCGATCAAAGAGAATGCAGACGTCTAAGACTTTTGAGACAATCATAATTGTATTACACGGACTTACCATGGCAATCTTTGGCTTGATGAGTACACTGATTAAGGTATTTCATACTTTATTATCAACAGTCCCGGTATCAACCCAGGCATTTACGCTCAGCCCAATTGATCCAAATTTTATACACATGATGATGCCAATAATAATACTTGTAACTTCAACCATTAATGCATTGGCAGTGAAAGTAGGTCAGGGCGGGTTATTCAAGACAGTATGGTTCAACATTGCAATGCTGACAGTGCTTGGAGGAATTACAATGTATGGCACAACTGCGGCACTATCACAATTTCTCACGCAACATATATTGGATACCTATGTACCCAGTGTCGCTGCAGGTACTCTTCCAGGAACTGGTTCAGGAACCTAAGATTTTTTTAAAAAACAAGACATGCTAAATAAAATCATCATGCAATCGAGTATATAATCAGCACTAGGTACTAGACGTATTGCAAATAGCCTTCGCAAGTAAATTATTGGCCATCTGCATTACAGACTGCATGTCAAAAGGTTTGTAGATTATCGCATCTGCTCCCAATTGTTTTAATTTTGATATGGTGTCAGATCTCACATCACCAGTTATCATCACTACGATTGCCTTGGGATCCATTTTTTTGATATTTTCAAGTGCATAGAAACCATCATAATCAGGCATCATCACATCGGAGAAAACGATGTTAGGTGCCATATCGCTGTAAATTGTGACTGCCTGCTTTCCATCAAATGCCTTGCCTATCACAACAATATCATAAATTTCTAAAAATTCCGTAAAAAGATTAACGGTATCTTCATCATCATCAACTACAAGCGCAGTATATGCATGGCGTTCCATGTCATTGTCATCAGACATATAATTATCGGGAACGTTCATCTTCTAATATTAATCAGTATGTCAATATCAGACAAACAGTTTGAAAGAGTAAGATCATGATAGGTGTCGGATGGCAATAGGAACATCTTTTTGAATGGATCTTAGAAACAGGTAACTATTTTTAAAACCATGTTTAAGGCATGCCGTTGACCAAAAATCTAGGAATAATTGGGGGCGGACAGCTTGGAATGATGTTAGTAGAGGCAGCAAAAAATATGCCCGAGTATATCGCAGATGTAATAGTTTTAGATCCTACAAAAAATTGTCCGGCATCAATAGTAGGAGCAAAACAAATTGTTGCGGATTTCAAAGACAAAAATGCCATTGTTGAATTATCTCTCCAATCAGACATCATCACATATGAGATAGAATCAGGAGACAGTGAGGTATTAGAATCACTACATGATGAAGTCTCAATCAATCCCTCTCCCAATACTCTGAAAATAATACAAGACAAGTACATTCAAAAACAATTCTTACGCAAAAATAACATCCCTGTCGCAGATTTTGATGTGATAGAATCCCTAGATGATCTTGAGAAAAAAATTGCAAATTTTCAATATCCTGCACTACTAAAGGCAAGACGTGACGCATATGATGGTAGAGGAAATTTCAAGATAGAAAACAGTTCCCAGATAGAAACAGCATATCAGAGATTTTCCGGAAGACATACCATGATTGAAAAATTTGTTGATTTCAAGATGGAGGTATCAGTCATAGCAGCAAGAAACATTCACGGGGAGATTGCAACATACCCGATGGTGGAAAACATTCACAAAGACAACATATTAGAGTACACAATTGCCCCCGCACGGGTTGACAACAAGATCTCATCTGATGCAGACAGGATTGCCAAAAAAACAATGGACGTACTGCACGGTGCAGGAGTATTTGGAATTGAAATGTTTGTAACAAAAGATGACAGGATACTGATAAATGAGATTGCTCCCAGAGTACACAATTCAGGACACCACACTTTGCAATCAAGTGATACATCACAGTTTGAACAGCACCTAAGAGCAATACTTGGATTACCACTAGGTAGCACAAAATTAAGACATGCTACAATCATGTGCAACATCTTGGGACCAAAGGACTTTGTTGGTAGATACAAGCCAATTACACTCGAACAAAAAGGCGTATACCTCAAGATGTATCACAAGAATGATGCCAAACCACAGAGAAAGCTCGGACATTTCAATGTAGTAGATGAATCCGACACAAATGACATAGAATCACTACTTGAAAGAGCTAAAGAGTTAAAAAATTCTATCCAGTTTATTTCTCAGGACTGAATTATTTTTTGACTAATGCAAAGACGCCACCTGCACCATAAGCAACCGCAATCATTATTCTAGAGGTGATCACTGCAGTTGTTTGATTAGATATTAGCGATGTGTCAAGCATTATTGCAAGCGGTATGGCAGCAAGAGATATTGCTCCTACAATGATCTGCTCTATATTTACAAGGCCACTGTATTTTTTCATAAAGAAAAACGTTGATGTATTTCCAAGACCAATTCCAAACAATATCAAATATTGGTACAGATGAGGAACTATTCCTATTGCTGCAAATGGTGCCGCCCAACACAATCCATTTATAGCTTTTACGGCAGAGGGCCACTGGACACTATTTTTCATCCTTCCCTTTATGGACGACAGCATGGTCCTGAATTTTCCGAGAATTATTCCAAATGTTATTGCAAAACTTCCAAACCAAATTATCCCATAGTAAAATATCGGCTCCTTGTGTTCAAACGAGATCTCACTTAGAATGGAAGCAGAGCCAACTGCTATTGCCACACCTACAAATAAAACTCCAAATGCGCGTCTTACTTCTAGAGGAGATTTTTGCACAGTTTAGAGTCAAATTAACCTCAGATATAATTTAAGAGATTGAGTTGCACGGAGTGAATAACACCCAATGCTAAAACGTTGAGTTTAATTATTTAATTCGATGTTGTCTTATTCTATGTCATATTCAAAAAATCCTCTTGTTGGCATCATAATGGGATCTAGTTCAGACAGCAAAGTAATGCATTCTGCTGCAATGGCCCTAGATGAATTTGGAATAAAACATGAGGATCAGATTGTTTCTGCCCATAGAACCCCTACAAGATTGCCAGATTATGCAAAACATGCAGAAAAACAAGGATTCAAGGTAATCATCGCCGGAGCAGGAGGCTCTGCCCATCTACCAGGCATGATTGCATCACATACAACAATTCCCGTAATAGGAGTTCCCATAATGGTTTACAACGACAAGATAAATTCTGACAAGTTCAAGTTTTCTGCGTTTGGAGGACTAGATGCACTATTATCAATATCAGAGATGCCAACAGGTTCTCCTGTTGTTACCGTCGGGGTAAACAAGGCTGCAAACGCAGGATTATACGCAGTAAAGATTCTCGCAAATGAATTTCCAGAATTGAAAGCCAAGCTAAAAAGACACAAAGAAATGCAACATAAATCAGTTCTAAGAGAATCAGACGAGATGAAAAAACTTGGCCTTGTTCGATTTGCAGATAAGAAATTCAAGAAATAGGTTAGAGTCTATTAGATATCTGTACTACAGGAATTGAAAAATATATGGGATATATTTTTCCAGTGGTCGGGTGATTATAATTCCACCTTTTATCTTGAGGATCAATTTTCATGAACTGTGTGGCCATTTCAGGTGATAACATTTTGTATGCTTCTTCACCTATTGTCATCTGGTTTGGTTGTGCAAGAGGTAAAATTTTTGAAGCGATTGTGATGCTGTGTCCAATCAAATCAGGTTCCGAACCGAGAACAACAATCCTATTTTTTCCAACATCTATTCCAATTCTTACATTGATTTTCGGCAGACCAAAACTTGCAAACATGGGATTTAATGAGTGTGTAACCAGCAGGTTCATGGATCGAGCACAACGTACAGCATTTTCCGCCATATTTCCAAAGTCTTTGAGTTCTGGGAAAAATGCAATCACGGCATCCCCAGCATACTTTAGAACAAAACCTGCATGTTTTGATACCACAACTGACATCTCTTCAGAAAATACCTTGATCAGTCCAGAAAGATCATCGGAGCTAAGTGATGTTGCAATTTTGGTAGATCCTACAATGTCAACATATAGAACAGCTGTATTGATTTCATTTTCAGGCCACAGACTCAAGAATCTGTTTGAGATATACTTGAGAAATGCTTGAGAATAAGAATCACTTTGTTTTCTCTTGTATAATGAAAAGTTTCTTTGTATTCTAGTCAGACTTTGAATCACAAATGCATCATCAGGAGTGAGGATTTGAAAACTTTCAACGGGTTTTACTTGAGATATTACAGATTCCAAGTTTTCAAGTGGAACAAACTTCTTTTCTATGACATCGTAATATCCCTTTTCCCCATCTATTGCCTGCGGTTCAAGTTTTACTTTGCTAGTGGTGAGCCCAAAAGGAAATGATGTTTTTTGTTTATTTGCGGCAATTAATATGACACTATCATATTCACTTAATGCTAATCCTTGTTCATTTTCTACTCCGGAACTAATATCAATTATGCGAGAGATTGGAAATATCGAAATTTTTCCAGTGTGTGAGTTTGCCCTTATTACCTCAATTACATCATGTTCTGAGTTGTCAGATACAGTTGTCTGGAGAATGAACTTGTCCCTAAATTCAGATCGATACATACCAGTGCCCTTTGCTGCATGAACTTCAGAGCCAACCGTAGTTCCCCTACTCTTTGCTTTTACAACATTCACAGTAATTCCCATCATGTCAAGAGCGTCAGTTACAGCAGTAAGGTCATTTCTTGGCAATTCTGCCTCTATTCGTATCATCCTAGTCTTAGGTCATTTATTACAAATAGTAATTTAAACTAGTTTTTTAATTTGCATTTGGTGCCATTTTTAATCATAACTTTAATTTACGATACGCCAAGTAATTGATGTCTTGGAATTAAGCGAAATTCTACCCAATATCATTTCAGAGTATGGAGAACAGAGAATACTGTCAGACATAGTTCAAGGTGAAAGCACAGAGGTCATAAAAAGCATTTTTGAACAATGTGTGTCAAAAATAGAAAAAACAGACGGAATAAAGCCAGATACTCGTGTTACAGTTTCAGAAGGATTACTGCACTATCTGCTTACAATTACCATGATTCCAAGCAAACGAAAAACTACGTTCCATTCAGTTGACATCGACGTCGCAGTTCCGGATACCATAACACTTGGAACATCCCCGCAAGATGTCATTGTGATTTCTTTTCCAAAAACAAACGATATGAATACAATAAGATCTCAGATTGAAAACATGAGAAAAATTCAACCAAACACAGATAACATTTGGGTAGTTCTTGAGGATGACATACAGTGTGGTGCAAAGGCATATACATTAAGAGGTTCCATGACATTTGCAAACATAATAAACGATTTGATTAGTTTTGCATCAAACAAGAAACAATCGAAGTTAAAAATTTTCAAGATATAAGAGATTTCAAATCCATATTTTTTTCAACATATGGAATCATCGTCGCATAGTTTTCATAATCTCTCACAAATGGTAACACACCCAAAATTGGAATGCCCGTAATTTCATATATCGTAGTTGGTGCATTTGTTTCTTCAGGTCCGCCATTCTCATCATAGTTATTTATAATAATTCCCGTGATTGGTATTTTGTAATCATGACACGTATGAACTGTCATCATAGTATGATTCAAAGTTCCTAGAGTAGATCGTGTAATGATGATTGTTTCAAGGCCCAGTTCTTTTATCAAATCAGCTACAAAGTAATCTTTACTTAGAGGAGTCAGTATCCCTCCTATGCCTTCAACAAGCATCATGTCATATTTGCTTTTCAATTTTGCAAACTTTTCAAAGATTATTTTTTTATCAAACTTGAGATCGAGTGTTTTGCTTGCATCATATGGAGAAACTGGCAATGGCATAAATATTGGATTTATTTCATCTTCAGGATCATTTACTTGTGCAGCACGATGTAAGATTGAAACATCAGACGACTTGAAACCAGTTTTTTGGACAATCCCTGTTGCAATTGGTTTCATCACACCAACATTTATTCCCAGTTTCTGCATACATGCAGCCAACGCAGATGTGACAGTTGTCTTACCAACACCAGTATCAGTGGCAGTGATGAAATATGATTTCATGAGAGATAATCACTAATGTTGTTTAATAACCCACCCTATCATTATTAATCCGATTTGTTGAAAAATTCCATGCGTAGTTTTGTCTGGCATCCGTATACCCAGATGAAGGACTGGAAAAAATTTGACATGATCACAAAAGGCAATGGGATGTGGCTTTACGACACGCGTGGTAATGCCCTAATGGACGGCGTTGCAAGCATGTGGTGCAATGTATGGGGTCACTCCAATGAAGAATTGACAGAAACTATCAAAAAACAGGCAGAAAAACTGCAACATTCTTCATTGTTCAATCTAACAAATGATAAGGCAGAAGATCTTGCAGAAAAATTAGTAAGACTAGCCCCCGAGATGTACCGAGTATTCTATTCTGATGACGGTTCCACCGCCATGGAGATTTCTGCAAAAATGGCCTTGCAGTATTGGAGCAACAGGGGTGAGAAAAAGACAAAATTTGTCTCACTTGAAAACGGATACCATGGTGATACAATAGGCGCCATGTCACTTGGATATGTACCTCTTTTCTTTTCAAAATTCAAGTCTTCATTGTTTCCAGTTTTAAGAACCCCGTCGCCAAATAGATATAGAATTCCCAAAGGTTATTCATTTGAAGATTATCAGGAATTTTGTCTGGAAAGAATTGAACAAACATTTTCAAAAAATGATAACATTGCAGCATTTGTAATGGAAAGTGGGGCGCAAATAGCTGGAGGTGTTGTCATTTATCCAAACGGATTTCAAAAAAAGATTAGTAAAATGTGCAAGAAACATAACATCTTATTCATACTTGACGAGATTGCAACAGGATTTGGAAGACTAGGATCAATGATTGAATACAAAAGCCAAGAAAGCATTCCAGACATTGTATCGTTTGGTAAGATGTTATCTGGTGGATATCTTCCACTTGCTGCTACACTTGCAAACAAAAAAGTCTACGACTCTTTTCTTGGAGAGTATAAAGACATGAAGCATTTCTTCCATGGGCATACGTTTACCGGAAATCCTCTTGCATGTGCTACCGCACTGACAAATATTTCATTATACAAAAAATATAATTTAATATCAAAGATCAAAAAACGTGAAGCCCAGATCAAGTCGCGTATAAAAGAGATTGTAAATTTAGATCTGGTTGGAGACATAAGGCACAAGGGAATGATGATGGGAATCGAGTTGGTATCAGATAAAAAAACAAAAACTCCCATATCTCCACAAAAACGATTACCACAGAAGATATTCATTGAGGCAAAAAAACATGGAATATACCAAAGAACTTTAGGGCCAATAGTAATGGTCGTTCCACCGCTGGCCATATCAGAGCAAGAATTGGATTTTCTTTTAGATGGAATCATAAGGACGATCAAAAATATTGCGTCTCAGGTATAGAAATATCACCATTTCATGTGAAACGCTAAAAATATCCTTGGCAAAGCAATAGATCATAGCCATGCCACAGATTAGAATCTGCCCAACATGTAACAAGGTGTTACAAACAGGTGAGATTCACAGATGCATCAACACAGTTTCAGAGTATGTCACATGTGAAAAGTGTGCTGAAAAATATCTAAAATCTACGCCACATATTTGTCCGACAAGAATTTAACACATACAAATTCATTGTAAACCAGTAACGTATGACCAGTTTACAGTTAAAATAATCTTAATTAATGGACTGAAAAACAGAATAGATATTGACCAATGAAACTGATTTTATAATTTTGTGTAGAGACAAGGTGTTAGCCGGACATAAAATTGCAAAAAAAGAGTCTGAAAAACTCATTAACGTGTCGGACGATTCTTTACACATCTTATCTGATGCTGCCAACGAAATTACCAGAAAATTATGTGGAAATATAGTCGATGTAGAAGCTCTGATAAATGCAAAAAAAGGCAAGTGCCAAGAAGATTGTTCGTTTTGTTCCCAGTCTGCATTTTTCAAGACAGGTATTGACACATACAAGCTGTTACCTCCAGAGACAATAGTACAAAATGCCATGCTTGCAAAAGAAGACGGAGTGAAAAGTTTTTGTCTAGTATGCGCATGGCGTGGCCCTACGGAGAAAGACTTTGAACAGATTTCATCAATCATAGAAAAAATAAACCAGGAAGTTGGAATAGAGGTCAACTGTTCACTTGGTTTTATCAATGAAGAGATGGCTTTGAAATTAAAAAAACTTGGAGTGAAACGTTACAACCACAACCTAGAGGCACCGAGAAGTTTTTTTGAAAAAATATGCACAACTCACACATATGATGACAGGATGAAGACAAATGTGACTGTGAAAAATGTAGGCCTTGAACTATGCTGTGGTGGCATAATCGGCATGGGGGAAACAAGAATGCAACGATTAGAGTTAGGACTTGATCTTGCAGGACTTGAGCCAGAGGAATGTCCGATCAATATGTTAATACCTCAGAAAGGAACACCACTTGAACTTCAGACAAGACTCTCAATATCTGAGATACTACGAACAATAGCTGTTTTTAGATTTTTGATGCCAAAAACAATACTCAAGATTGCAGGTGGAAGAGAAGTCTATCTCACAAATGACCAAGAAAGAGTTCTCTTGGGGGGTGCAAACGGAATCATTACTGGAGGATATCTCACCATAGGCGGAAACAAGCCAATGGATGATTTTCAAATGATATCAAAAATAGGCCTTGAAGTCTAGAACCAGTTTCATCAGTGAAAGATTGGGACAGATAAAGAAGGCAAATCTGTACAGAACACTTGTTTACAGCAAAGTGTCAGGCCCACACATTACAATTCAAGGAAAAAAACTGGTCAATTTATCATCAAATGATTATTTGGGATTAAATACTACACCCATACCATCACAAATACAATCAAGTTCTAGATTAATTTCAGGAAATGATGTATCTTTTAAAAAACTTGAAAGCATTCTTGCACACCACAAATCAAAAAATGCAGCACTGGTTTTTCCAACAGGATATATGGCAAACCTTGGTGCAATCTCAATTTTAACACAAAAAAATGATTTGATTCTAAGTGATGAATTCAACCATGCTAGCATAATAGATGCATGTAGATTGTCAAATGCAAAAAAGATAATCTATAGACATAACGATGTCTCAGATTTAGAAAAAAAACTGCGTAAAAAAGCACAGCGTAAGTTTGTGATAACCGAAGGAATATTTTCGATGAATGGTGACTTTGCCAAACTCGATGAAATAACAAAACTATGTCAAGAAAATAATGCGTTTCTCTTGCTTGATGATGCACATGGTGACTTTGTAGCAGGCAGAGATGGAAAAGGTTCTGCAAACCATTTCAGAGTTACAAAAAATGTGGATATATACATAAGCAGCCTGAGCAAAGCTTTGGGAACATTTGGTGGTTACATTGCGGCAAGCAATGACATAATTGATCTTGCGGTAAACACCTCGCGGCCATTTATCTACACTTCTGCACTGCCAAGTTTTGTAGCAGACATGGCACTGAAGAGATTTTTGTCAAACAGGGAAAAAAAGCGACTAGAATTATGGGACAAGATAGAACAATTCAGCAAGGGTTTACAGTCAATTGGATACAAAATGGAATCACCAAGTCAGATAATGCCGATCATAATAGGAGCCGAGAAAAAAGCGCTTGAGTTTGGCAAGTATTTAAAAAATAACGGCATATTTGCCCAGCCAATACGCTATCCCACAGTGAATTTAGGTACTGCCAGAATAAGGATATCTGTCACAAACTGGCTTTCCAAAGACATGATCTCAAAATCACTAGACATCTTTGAAAAAGCTGGCAAGAAGTTTGGCATAACATAACCACAATTTGGATCAGATTTGGAACAAGGTATTAATAAAAAAACAGCATCAATTGAACCATGGTAGAACTAACCATAGGAATTGCGGCAATAGCAGGACTTGGTTCATTTCTTGCACCATGTATATTGCCAATGATTCCTGCATTTCTTGCATACATCTCAGGCACCACATTAACAGAACTCCAAAGAAACAATGGAACTGTAAACATTGTTACAAGCAGACTAAACATCATATTAAACACATTATTTTTTGTTGCTGGTTTTACCATTGTTTTTTCAATACTTGGAGTAATCCTAAACAGCGTACTTTCTACATCTGCGGGATCTTTGCTTGCAGGATTTAACCACGTAGGAGGTATTATCATAATAGCATTTGGAGTTTTCATGTTATTATCGTCCAAGATTTCAAAACTTAATTTTGAGAAAAAGATTTTACCAAACAGGACCAAGTCAAGCTATCCTCTTTCATTTGTGTTCGGTCTTGCATTTGCAACTGGCTGGACTCCATGTATTGGACCAATTCTTGGAAGCATTCTAACGCTTGCTGCAACATCGCCAAGCCATGCATTTGTCCTACTTCTTAGCTATTCATTAGGACTTGGAATTCCATTTATCTTGATGGGGGTATTCTTTTCAAGATTTACCGCATTTATCAAGTCAATGAGTAAGCACTTGAAATATTATTCAATAATAATGGGATCACTCATCATCACACTTGGAGTTCTAGTCTACACAAACCAACTAGCTGCCATAGCAAGTTTTCCGCTGCTAAATAACATACTATTAGGACGATAATGATGAGAAAAGAGATTAAAACCGCAATAATTAGTGCGATAATCATAGTTGTAGCAATAGGTGGCATAGAAATATTTCTCACATCACTTGACAAAACAGTCACCAACACTGAAAACCAAGTATTTGATAACAACCCAGTACAAGATACAAACGGTACCGGTGCCAAGTCTGCGTCATATCCAGATGAAAATAACTATCCTCCAGCACCTGATTTAACAGGCATTACAGGTTACATCAACACAACACCACAAGAACTACAAGCAAAAATGAAAGACAAGGTCGTACTGTATGATTTTTGGACGTATAGTTGCATAAACTGTATCAGAACTCTTCCATTTCTCGAATCATGGAATGATAAATATGCTGACAAGGGTTTATTGATAATCGGAGTGCATTCCCCAGAATTTGAGTTTGAAAAAGATATAAACAATGTAAAGATGGCTGTACAAAAATACAATATTACATATCCAATAGTACTAGACAGTGATCATAAGACATGGGATGCATTTTCAAATAGATACTGGCCAGCAGAATACATTACAGATGATTTAGGACATATACGACACACTCATTTTGGAGAAGGAGAATATGGTCAGACAGAACAAGTGATTCAGCAATTACTTGATCAAAGGGCAAAAAGACTTGGATTGAACATCACAGCAGATCAAAGTCTTGTCAATTTACAAGAACACGAGTTTGCATTATTTGAGACTCCGGAACTTTATTTTGGATACGACTTTGCAGATGGTAGAAATTATTTTGGAAATGCTGAAGGGTTTGAGCCAGAAAAAACAGTCAATTATACCATTCCATCAGACTTGCAAAAAGATCACTTCTATCTAGGAGGACAATGGCAGAATCTTCATGACAGTATGAAGTTATCATCAGATAATGGAAAAATAGTTCTTCCATACACTGCACAAGATGTACACATTGTGGCATCAGGGCCAAATACTGAGATTCAGATATTGCTTGACGGCAAACCTGTTACAAGTGATAATGCAGGTCAAGATACCAAAAACGGGGTAGCAATAGTTTCAGAAAACAGGTTATACAACATCATTTCGTCAAGGCAGGCAGGCTCTCACACTCTTACCATCATAGGCCATCCAGGCTTCCAAATCTACACGTTTACCTTCGGATAATTAAAATACAATGTTTCTAAACTCGAATTTAGAAATATATTTAATCAATCACTTTAGATCTAGACTGTAACCCCAGTCAGCTGTCACTACAGTTACACATCAAGTAAGAACATGGTTGTTTAAAATAACATTTCAAATCAAGGCATAGTAAGAATGAATTTTACAAACAAATGGAATGTACAAAAAGAGAGCATATCTCAAAAGGTAATAGACAAGGTAAAGCCAGATGCCCCACTCAAACCCAAAATTGATGAGGCTCAAAAGAAATTACAATTACAAATCATAAAACTTGATTCCATCGCAAAGAAATTAAAGGAAAAAGATGAATTTATCTTCAAAAAAGTAGTCGAGGCAGTAAGATCACATAACAAAGCATATTCTAATGCATACGCTACTGAATTACACGAGATTAGAAAAATGAATAACATGGTCACAGGTGCAAAATTGGCCATGGAGCAGATTCAACTAAGACTAAACACAATATCAGAACTCGGAGATGTAGTAGTAACACTCAGCCCTTGCATGTCAATAATAAAGGGACTTGGGACAGGCCTGAATGGATTAATGCCAGCAGCAGATTCATCCATGGCAGACTTGTCAAACATATTGGGAGAGATTATGTCAGGCGCATCTGTAAATGGCGACAATTCATTTGTCACCGATACATCAAACTCAGAAACAAACCAGATACTGGAAGAAGCAAATGCAATATTGGAGGGGCATGTAAGACAGAGCATCCCAGATCTTCCTCCAACACTGGGTTCCACAACAAAAGCGCCAGAGCCTATCTAGATCGTTTTTTACTCAACTCTACAAAGTGTTTCTTGATTCGCGATATTGTGGGATAGCTATACCCTAGTTTTCTATAGTTTGCAATCATCATCTTCCAGTTTTTCAGCCTCCATTGAGCCTGCTCTGAAGTCACAGAATGGATTTCCTTGTTTATTATGCTCTTTCTACCCACTTTGAGTACTCCTGCATCTTTTGCAGTCCACCTACTGTTTGCAAAATTCAGACCTGACAGTATTTCCTCTACAGGCATTTCAGCAAAGTGTTCTTGCAACTTTTGCATTTGCGCATTTGTAGGTTTTTTGTTTACAACGAGACTTATTTCAAATCTTTCCATACTCGAATTTTGAAACATCCTTCCTAATTAGCGTAAAGGTGAAAACATCTCTTCATTTGGTTTAAAATTTCACCAGACAGTACACAAAGTACATGACAATTCAAGGAGAGTCAAACAAGTGAATGATTCTTTAATTATGGTAATTACAAATTTTCAACATGGATGAAAAAGACATACGTGCAAATCGGGTTCCAAAAGGATTTTTGCACAAGGAAAGAAAATGTGAAAGCCCCAAATGTCATAAAGAAGGCGTCTATTCTTCAAAGAGGGGATACTTTTGTCTAGATCACATATTAGATTACGACATGCCATGTCCAAATCAGGATTGTCCAAGAAATGGTCTTGCCATGGACAAACTAATTTCAAAAATAGAAAAAGACATCAATGGAGACTTGCATCAGATATTCCAGTGCACATCATGTAATCACAGACATGATCATACGGTTCATGTCTAGTACATGATCAAAGTACAATCTTGAAAAAAATCGAGCTAAAATATCCACAAAGTTCTACTTTAGACTTAAGATATCATCACGTCAATTCACTAAATGGCTACCCATAACTGACCAGGCCTAGAATCGTGAGGGTTTTTGTGCCTCTCTCACGATAATATACTTATCAGCATAGTTCAAAGACCAAAATTCCTGCAAGAACAAGTTTGAAAATTATTTACATGGACCGATTTATTCAGATATTCTAGATCTAAAAACCATACAAAATGAAATCATGGTCAATGGGGTCAAAGATTATGAAAACGCCAAAGTCCAAAATTATAATGGCATATTCGAAATACGATTGTTCTTGACACGAGCATTATTTCGGATTTTTAGAATCTGCCTTACAGGTAGCACATTCACAGTCAAACATACCTGCCTTACCCATACACTGACCATGTTTCTCCTCAAAACATTTCAGACAAAGAACCATTTCTATTTTCAATTTTTAAGATGTTTTTGGGTTATTTTTACCCCCCTATTTACCACCAAACTTGCCAGATCATAGTTGTTTCATCTCAAAAAAATGGTCAAAAATGGTCGATTTGTGAAAATATCATTTTTTCAAGACTTGTGCTTGAAAGTTAAACCCCCTAGTATTTTCAAACAATTAGGCACAACATGATTTTTTCAAAAATGGTCAATTTTAGGGGGGGTGTAACACTTGAGCGTACTAATAGCAGCCAAGGGTCAAAACACCCCCATTGCCTAGTAAGAGTCTTGTTTTCTTTTTTGGCAGCGAACAAAAGCTAAACCCCGGTTTTTACTCCAAATTTTGGAACTATAAAAAATGTAAAAAACGAATCATTGTACACAGGCATGAAAAACTTGAAAAGTTTGGCAAGTTCATGTCCTAAAACCAGGGGGATTTGGACCAAAAGTAAGTGGAAAAACATCAAAAAAATAATGTCGTTGTGATAAAGTTCGCCTATTACGCCAGAGAAAATCTTTCAATTTGCCAATATTCCTAGTACCGCGGAACTACTCTTTTCTACAGCAGTGAAAAAATAAATCCCATACCTACAGATGAGTCAAAATCCTTTGCCAAGGTCTCAGTCTTTTTTTCATCATTCTCCAAGTGCACGAGACTTTCAATTGTCAGACATGTAGATCTACACTTGTAAGTGGTGTCGGGAGATGTACTTCCAACAGCAATCTCAATTTTTCCAAGAAGATCAACTAGTTTTTAGGTATAAAGGTGCTCATAATTTTCAGAATAACTTTAGGGCATACCCTAGTATTTTGTCAGACAGTAGATGTCTTTACAAGTTCTGGGATTTTCTCCCTGGCTTGAACAATCTCTATCTCTACTGTTTCTAGCGGTTCATCTACCACATTTCGTTTGATTGAGAACATCTTTGGTTTATCAAAATCTTTAGTGCAGTCGGGACAAGCATAAACCAGAACCCTGTATTCGTTGGGAGCTTTTGGGTTTGAAAGGCGAGGATAGTAAACTAATCTACCCCCACAATCCACGCAATATCTATTTGCGCGTCTTGTTCTGGCCAATGCGGACCTCCTGCATATATCATCATCATATGATCGGTATTAGATCCATATTGTCTAATAGAATAAACTAAAGCGTGATCGCATTTACAATATTGCACAACTCGAATTTAGAAATATAATATCTTGCAACCTGTGAATTTCAGACCTGTGAATTGCCATGGTCAAAAATAAATATTTCTAAATTCGAATTTAGAAATATTAGAGCGCCGCCCGCCAGACTTGAACTGGCGACCCGCTGGTTAACAGCCAGCTGCTCTACCACGCTGAGCTAGGGCGGCAACAAACTTGTTCGTAGGATAAGCGGATTTATTCCTTGCTGAATCTATTTTTCGATCTTGTCGAGTTTCTCAAAAAGATAAAGACCGTCAAGAAAGACTCTATGATCTTTATTTTTGACTTTGGTATTTTGCTGTAGACTTCCTGCAGTCTGTGATACATCAGTCAATACAGGTCCAGTGATTATCACATCATCACCTTTTGGAACTACTTTGGTATCGCCAAATATTTTTGAGACTCGAGCTGCACGTTCACCTTGAAAGTTCTCCACGTGAATATTACCATCTTTTACCTTTACAGTGATTGGAAAGTGTGCGTATACAATTTTCATTTTAAAAGTATAACCAGTTTGGACACCCTTGATCAGTGTATTTACTATAGATTCAGCAGTCTTGAATATTGCATAGTCTCTTTTACGAATTCCAACGGATTTTAAGATGACATTCTTGCCTTCGACTTGTAATTCTACAGGTATTTTTTTGAATGTTTTTCTTGTTTTTCCTAGTGGACCTTGTACATGCAATATCTTGTGACTCACAGATGCTTTTACTGCATCAGGAATTGGTATTGTCACTTCGTGTATCTCAACTGTTTTAGTAGACAAATCCTATCAATAGCCCTCCCAAGCCACTCTTTATTGCTTCGTGATGAGACATTACTCCTTTATTTGTAGTTACGATCAACATACCACGTGAGTATGATGGTAGATATTGTTGCTCCCACTTGGCATAACCATCTTTTTTTACCTTGAATCTAGGCGTGATTGCACCACATTTGGTGATTTTTGCCAATAGTTGAATCTTAAACTTGCCACCTTTTTTGTCATCTACATGTTCAAATTCTCCAATGTAATTATGAGTTTGAAGTGTCTTCAACACGTCTGTTGCAAGTTTTGAGGTGGGCAATACAACACACTCTCCTTTTCTTCTTGCCTCGGTATTATACAAGGTCACAAACATGTTTGCTAGAATATTAGTTGCTGGCATAACCTATCACTTGAACTTCCTAAACCCTAGCGAGTCTGCTACTTCTCTGAAACATCGTCTGCAAAGATCCAGATCATATTTTTGAATTACTGCATTATAGTCTCCACATCTTTTACACCATCTTGAACCCTTTCCAAATTTATGGACAGTCCTTCCAGTTACTTTGTAATCACGATTTTTCATTTTATACTACCTGAATCCCAAACTCACGGGTTAGAAATGCTTTTGCTTCTTCAGAGGTGATTATGTGAGTACGTCCAACACTAGCTTTGTGTTTACTTCTTACTCTAATACTAAAACCTGGTCTTGTAAGTGAAATTGCAATATCAAGACCCAAGATTCCATCTTGTGGATCATATTTTACACCGGGAATGTCTATGTGTTCTTTGATGCCAAATGAGAGATTACCGAAATTATCAAACGATGAGCCTTTCATCTGATTACCCTTTGCGGCAAATAATCTCTTTATGAGTTGAATTGCTGGTTCGTTTCTTACTGTAACTGCGACACCTATTGGTTCACCCTTGTGTACGCCCCAGTCACGTTGAGTAGCTTTAGCATATCTAGGAGATGGTTGTTGACCTGAAATGTGTTTTAGTGCACGTTTTGCTTTTTCAATGGGTTCACCGGATTTACCGACTCCCATGTTTAAAACCACTTTTGCAATTGAAATTTTCTTCATTGGAGATTCTGTTTGTTGTGCCATATCTATCACTGGATTTGAATAACAGGTTTGTCTTTTCCTACTGCCATTACCAAGTCTGCTGGAATTTCGATTTGTCTTTCGCCCAAGTCAACATCTGCTCTTTTTGGTAAGATGAATGTTCCTGGTTTGAGTTCTGTGAGTTTACCCATACGTCCTGCGTTTACTCCGCTTGTAATTATGACTTGAACTCCTTTTTCAAGCGGTATGATATCAAGAATTTTTGTTTCCGGGACCTCAACTACACATGTATCGCCCACACTTACCTTTGTGTCAGAAACTAGTGTTCTACCATCATGAAATCCGAGTTGAGTCTTTTTGTCTTTGATTGTTACCTTTTTAGTGACTTTGAGTAATTTCTTTGATTTTTCAGAAGAGTTGATCTTAATTGGTCTTAAGACAGTCAAATCTTTTGGAACAAGTCTGTATATATCAGATACACCATCTAGTTCTACAACATCCATCAAACCAATTCCATGATGAAGTGAATTTCTTACAATGCCATCTACTTTGACTTTACCGCCATAGATTACAGATTTTGCTTCTCTTAGAGAAGTAGCAAGTTTTAGTGTATCACGGATGAATACCGCAGTTGGTATGGATACATCTTTTTTATGACCACCAGGCTTTACTGTTACTACAAATCTCTTGTCTTTTCTGGTAATTCCCCAGAAAAGCGGAGCCATTTGTCTTTTTAGTTTTTTACTACCTGAAATGCTAACCATTACTTAGTCCCCTTTTTTTCAATTTTTGATTTATCTTTTTTATCATCTAATTTTACTTCCTTTGGTTTTTCCTTGCTAGCCTCTTTTTGTTCTTTTGGTTTTACCTCTTTTGTTTCTGGTGGAGTAACTTTTGTAGTCTTTGGCTTTTGTCCCTCAAGTCTGCTTTGTCTCCACTTGTCTTCAAGGTTCAATGAAGTGATAAGCACGTTTGATGGGTGAATGTAAATGTCGACATTTCCGCCTTTGAGTTTTTCACGTTTTATGCCTTCTATTGCAACGCCTCTTTTTTCAGTAGATATGCGAGTAACTTTACCTTCAATTCCTTTGAATTCGCCACGTAATACTTTGACACTATCACCCTCTACTACACGTATACTTTTACAATGATATTTTTCTCTAAGATCTTTTGACAAGTGAGAACCAAGTTGTTTGCTAAGCAGATGTTGTGATGCAGTATACAGCATTCTTTTTCGTATCTTTGTCGGCTTCATATCATACCACCATCGATGCCAAGTTTGCTATTCTTGGATATTTTTCAGCCGCTTCTACTGCTACTGGTCCCTTGATTTCAGTGCCTTTTATTTCACCTTCAGGTGTTACAAGCACTGCAGCATTGTCTTCAAATGTTACTCTTACTCCGCTTAATCGTCTTACAGCATATTTTTGTCTAACAATAACCGCACCAAATATTTGTCCCCTTAGTTCACCAGGACCTTTCTTTACTACAACGTTACAAAAGTCTCCAACGGCCGCTGATGGATAACGAGCAACCCTAGTCTTTGTTTTTTGAACCATTACAATTTCTAAAATCTTTGCGCCAGTGTTATCAGCACATACCACTTGAGCTCCAAGTGGAAGAGCTCTTGTAACATATGGTCTGAATTCTTGAACTCCTTTTGCTGAAACTGCACGACTCTTTGTTGCTGCCATTATGATACTACCTCAACTACAACAAAAGAAACACTCTTTGAAAGTGGTCTGCATTCAGCAGTAAGAACAACATCTCCCTCTTTTACGTCAATACACTGCGGTCTGTGTGCATGTAATTTGCTTTGACTACGCGCATATCTCTTGTATTTAATATCAAGTCTTGGAAATTCTTGCTGTACAACAATTGTTTTTGGTGCTCGAGCACTGACCACTTTGCCCTGAACTAACTTACCTCTAATACTTAGAGTTCCGTGGAATGGGCAAAGATCATCATGACATTCTGATTTTGGTGCTTTGACTTGAAGTCCTATGTTTCTAGTCATGCTTTTACTCCCATCCGTTCAAAAGATCTTTTTGCAATTGTATTTCCATCAACAAGTGTAGACATTCCATTAAGGTTGAATTGCCAGATGGAATTTTGCTTGGGTATTGTCTTTATTCCCATTGCAGTTTCAATTGCAAACATAGATTTTGTTTCGTCAATTATCTTTCCGTGTAACCCAACCATTTGAGAATTGCTAGATTTTACAATAGAAGTTTCAAGTCCAATCAATTCATGACGTGTGATATTCTCTGCCGTAATCATTTAGATTTCATCTCATTTAGTCTAGTTAATACTCTTGCGATATCTCTTCGAAGAGGTTTCACTTTTCCACTATCTTTTCTCAATGTTCCTTTAGATGCTTCAATCTTTAGTTTGGTTAATTCTAAACGCAATTGCCCCAATCTATCTTTAAGATCAGTCTCGTTGAACTCTCGGACTGTTTTCATTTTGATTCGGGTCATTACTTGAGTTCCTCCTCTACTTCTTCAAATGTTTCCACTTTTTCGATCAATTTTTCTTCAAGTTCAATTACTTCACTTTCAGTACGTGGTTTGGTTGGATCAATCTGTGTCTCTTCAACAATTTCAATTTCCTGTGGAATTTCCTCAACTTTTTGTTTTGTCTCTTTCTGTATTGCCTTCAACTCAAATTCGGGTATAAATCTCTCTTTTCTTGCAATTCGTATTCTAACTCCAATAAGACCCATTTTTGTTGGGACATGAACTATGTCTTCTGAAACTATCACTGTTGCTTGGTGTCCGGCTCGTGGAAGTACACCTTTACTATGTTTTTCAAAACTGGAACGATCACCCCTTAGTTTACCAGAAGTTGTGATTTGTACACCCATTGCACCTGCTTCCATTATTGTCTGCATTGTCCACATGACCGCACGTCTAAATGCAGTTCCTCTTGCAAGGTGTTGTGACATTCTGTTGCACATCACACTGGGTTCAAGCTCTGGTTTTGTTATTTCAATTACAGATATCTGTGGATTTTTGAGGCCAAAGTCTGTCTCCAAAACTTTTGTTAGATCTCGTATTCCGCTTCCTTTTCTTCCAATTACTATACCAGGTCTTGTAACATGCAATCCAACTCTAGTTCCTGTCGGAGTTTTTTGAATATCAACTCCTGAAAAACCGGCTTCTTTGATTGCTTCTCTCAGATAATCTTTCAAGAGCATCAGTTTGTAACTATCATTGATTACATTTTTCACTGAAGACATGTTATAGTTCCTGAGCTACCAGCTCAACATGAGTAAGAATATCCACCTTTGGAGATGCACGTCCCATTGCACGAGGGGTAAATCGTTCAAGTTTTCTTCCCTTGTGCACTGTAGCATTAATTATTTTCAATCGGTCAAGATCCATTCCACGGTATTCTGCATTTGATTCCAAGTTATCAAGCAGTCTGATGAATTCCCCAGCTGCTTTTTCAGGGTATCTTCCAGACATTACACCAGTATCTGATTTGTGACCTACTTCATTGTTATATCTCTTAAACGGTACAGCACGCTCCAAATTGGTAACAGATTGCAAGTAACTTCGTGCAGATTCAATCGACATTCCTTTTATCTTGTGTGCAATTTCTCTTGCATGTTTGTGTGAGATTGTTTTTTCTCGTAATGCAGCACGAACGTGTCTTGTTTTATCATAATTTTGGAAAGCGTAGCTAAAATGCATAGATATCACTTTAATGGTACGTACAAGCTTGACCTAGATGCTCCTACACCAGGTGCACCGTGTATAACTCGTTTATTAGTTCGTACAAATTCTCCAAGGTAATGTCCGACCATTTCTTGTCTGATTATAACTGGTAAGAATTCCTTTCCTGAATAAACATGAATTGTAAGACCAACGAAATATGGTAAAATTATGACATCTCTTAGATGAGTCTTGATTTGTGTATTAGATTTACCAGCCTTGGCAGATTTTACCTCTTCCAAGAGTTTTCGTTTGCCATCTGTAATACCCCTTGTAAGTGATCTTCGTGCACGGGATGGTAAAAGTTCAAAGAGTTTTTCTAATGAAAGACCTTGGATCTCTTCAAGTGCGAGACCTCTATACTTGTATTCTTTAACCATTTATCTTCACCATTACTTTAGTTGATTCACGATTGACCATATTATAGCATTCCTATCTTAGTTGCCAAGTCTCTTGCTTTTTCAATCGTCTGGAATTTTACAAAAGCTTTCTTGCCATATACTGTTCTGCACACGTTCAATCCGATTGGATCTTCCTTGTATAGAAGTTTAATTGCTTCAATTATCTTTGGTTTGGTTGCCTCTTCTCTTACCAAGAAACAGATTCTGCTTTCGTTTTCAACTAGTGCAAATGTCTTTTCAGTAATATACGGTTTGAGTATTATGTGGTTTGCTTCTTCAATATTCATTTGTTGATCACCATGATTTCAAGATGAGGGGATTTTATTTTGGAAAGCTCATCAATTGCGCCCTTTGAAAATACTGTTAATCGTATAGGTTGTGCACCAGGAGCCAAGTCAAGTACACTAAGACTTTTCACATTGACTACATCTACTCCCAAAAGTGAGCTTGATGCTTTTGAAAGATTCTTGGAATCTTTTACTACAAGTAGTACACTTTTGCCTACTTTGGTTTTTCTACCTCTGAGTAGTGGTTTTCCAGAACGACCCTTTAGTCTGCTTTTCAGCCTGTCTACATCTTGTGACAAATTTAGTGCATCTAAAACTTTGACTAGTTCCTTTGATTTTACTACTGATTCAATTTGATCAGATATGACAACTGGAAATGATTCAATCTTGTCTACTTTGTGGCCTCTAAGTTTTACCAGTGCGGCAGATGTGGTTGCTGCCAATGCAGAACAAAGAGCAAGACGGTTTTCTTTCTTGTTTAGCATTTTGTGTATAACTCGTTCAGATGTTGGTGGATGTGCTTGTCTTCCTTTACGTGTCATTGCAACTCCACCAGCCTGGCCTTGTCTTCCACCTCCACCACCGGCCATTCTTGCAACTCTTGCTTGGTGATGACCTGTTGGAGGACTATTTGATTCTGCAACTACATCCATACCTGCATTTGGATATCTGCCCTGTCTTTGAAAAGAGTGAGACTCCAAGTGGACATATGCCTTGTGAATTAGTTCGTTTCTAACTGGAGTTGAAAATACAAGTGGTAATTCTACTTCGCCATCTTTTGAACCGGTTGTTGTAAAGACTGGAACTTTCATATCATGATCTCCAAGATCTTTGGTTGTGTGACCTTTGTTAATTTTGGTCTTACCGGTGCACGAAGTTTTACAAGTCTGCGATAAGTTCCAGGAATTGAACCACGTATCACAACATAGTCACCTTGTACCAAACCAAAATGTTTGTAACCGCCAGGTGGATTGATTTTTAATTCATCGTTTTGAGTATTGCTTACTATCATGATTCTGCTATTGTACTGAGTTCTTTGATGGAATCCTCGTTGACCTGCTCTTGGAACAGTGTACATGATTGTTGCAGGACTGATTGGACCTAATGTACCAAGAGCTCTGACACTTTTTCTTGATTTGTGTTGTTTCTTTTTTACACCCCATCTTGTAATTGGACCTTCAATGCCTTTTCCTTTTGTAATTGCCGCAACATCAACCTCAACTCCTTTTTGGAAAACTTGATCTACTTTGACTTCTTTTCCCAAGAGATCTTTTAAGAATGCAAATTGTTTTGCAATGTCTCCGCCCTTTACTGCAACTTCAAAGACATATGGTTTCTTTTGCTCAAGTCCTGCTTTTCTTGGAAGAATAGCTGCAATTGCAAAGAGTTCGTCAATTTGCGCAAGTGATTTTTCTGCTTTTTCTACTGCTTTTTCATCTAGTTTTGTTTTGAATAATCTTGAAAGTTCTTTTGGTAAATCTTTTGCATAAACATCGAAAGTAGAATCTATTCCATATCTATCTCGGGAATAACCCCTGATTCCAATTATTGACATTGGTGGAGTAACTACAACAGTGCCAAGCCCAACAAGTTGTTTCCCAAAGTTAGGAGTTTTTTCTCGATCGTCAATACTTGCTATGCGCATACAAGCTGCTTTGAATCCAGCATATCCCAAAAGTTTTGGTTGCTCTGATTTTACATCAGGCCAAGTTCTAATTCTGGCTTCCATGCTCTTCGCTCGTGCCCTTGGCAAATATGCAAGGCTTCCCCTCCTAGGTTGACTATGCTTCCTATGACCCATTGTTAAACAAAATTGTCGAAAAGCCCATTATAAGTCTATAAT
>JARCRW010000036.1 GCA_029850515.1 Nitrosotalea sp.
AAACCACCTGAAATTTGCTATCTTTGACATTTTCAAATAATAGTGCTTTTGAGCCGTCCATTTTGGCAGTTACCGCAGCAATTTCAAATTTTGTAGAAACTTTCTTTTTTACTACAGCCAATTCACCATTTTTGTTGATAAGATCTAGATAGCCTCTCATATCACAAGTCATTGTTTGATAATCTCCATCAATTCATTCATTAGAACTTTCATACTATCAAGATCTAAATCCTTTTCAATATTTAGTGAAAAAATGCAGATTCCATTTATTGTTGATGCTACACGCTCTGAAACCATCTTGAGAAAAAGTGTATCTGATTTCGACGGTATTACAGCAGCTGTACTTACACGACCCCCAGAACTAATAGAAACAACGAGCGTTCCTATTCTTTCCTTTCCCTCGGAAATAGAAATAAAATTTCCATTATCGTATGGAACGATCTGTACCAAGAAGTCTCGATGATTCACCTTTACGGTTTTTTTTGTATAACCGACTTGTGATATCAACAGTCTACTTCAGCTTACTAAGCCTATATTGCTACCGGCGTTACAGCTACTTTTTTCATAGCCTTTACCGTCTTAGCTTTTGTCGTTTTGGCCTTTGCAGTTTTAGCCTTTTTTGTGGCTTTTTTTACTGCTATTGGTTCTACCAGCTCTATCTCCTCTACTTCTGCAGCCTTTACAGCAACAGCTTCTAGTTGATCAGCTTCGACCCTAGCTCTTAGTTTTGCTTTGTACTTGAGGTTTCGTGGTTTAGTTCTTAGTCTATATCCACAACAAGGACACCAAAGACCCTCCCATTTTATGAAAATTTCACAAATTTGGCATCTTTTCTGTCCTGATGCGTAACGACCAGTTCCTACCGGCTTCTGTGCTTTGTATCTTGTGCATATTCCTTTACATGTCATATGTAGTTACCTGTTTATCATATAGTAATAGTAAATATTTAAGCATGGATCAAGAAATTCTATAATTTTAAAGCATTTTTTATGAAATTATTATTTTAGATCTGTATTGCCAAGTGAACAGTTTTCAAGAAAAAAATGAAAAACACTATAAATATCTATCGTCCTTTCACATCTAATACAAAAGATCAACTTTAAATAAAACTTCTAAAGGTTTTTGATCGATTTTGATCTTTTTACCCAATTCTTGAAAGAGGTAGAACAAGATGCCTGTAACCTTCCCTTTGTGTGATATATCTAGCAGATATCTTGTCACGCTCCCCTCTCTTGTTAAAATTCTTTATTTTCAGTGATGTTTTGTGTTCATCTACAAATTCTAGTTCAAAGTGGGAACAGAATCTTAGATTTAGAGAGTTTACTATATGTAGAGCAATTTTCATGTTACCATTGCCTATTTTGACAATTTTTCTTTGAGTATTTATCCCTACCAAAATTTGGACAATGTGTAATACCAGATCGTCAGTTGATGTGTAAATTGAACTCTCAATTTCTTTTTCATAGTAAAAAATTGACAATCCTATTCTATTACCAGGATCAATTCCTATTACTAAGGAGTTGTTGTTAATTCCAGATTGTAGTTTTTCAACTATTTTTGCTCTTATAATAGTAGGGTGATAATTAAATTCATAGTCTAAAAGAACCAGATTAGATGGTATCTTAGAAGATTCATGCATTGTAGTAAGGATCAGTCTCCTGTCTGAACTTGTTATTTCTTCTGGTAATATAGAATCATAATTTAGCTGGAGTCTCCTTAAAATATTGATGAATTTAAAATATGACCTGCCTGATACTGTTGCCACTGCAATGTTGTTTTGTGGTGGATATAATATGACTAATAATACTTTCTAGAAAATTTAAAGATTGTTTGTGTGTTGTTTTTGATCAACAAATTTCATTTAGTTGTCAATAGCAATATTGCCCTTGCAAGGTCTCCCTTTGCTTCAATTAATGCTTGTGTTGC
Source organism: Nitrosotalea sp. (assembly GCA_029850515.1). GTDB lineage: Archaea > Thermoproteota > Nitrososphaeria > Nitrososphaerales > Nitrosopumilaceae > Nitrosotalea. The sequence goes on from JARCRW010000036.1 coordinate 1,927, forward strand.
ATTTTCAGGAGATACATTAGCCTGTTGTGCTACAAGCATTATATCCTCTTGACTAAAGACAGGTACCTCGAGCTCCCTTTCTTCATAACTTTCAGCAATTATCTGAAAAATAGAATTATCTTTTGCTTTCATTTCTGTAACAGATGGCTTTGCAATTATGATCTCTTTTGTATCTGTCTTAATTATTACCTCTTGAACATTTTGGACATCTTTCATTTCAAGACCCATCTTGTCCAACATTCTTCGCATTTCTCGGTTTCCGCCACGCATCATGATATATTCATACTCCACTGTTTGTACTTTTTAAACTATCTCTGATCTTTACAGCCACTCCTTTTTTAAATGACTTTATCATTCTTGTAGATAGCACGGCCTTACCAACTGCGATTACCTTACCATCATGTAATACCGACACATCCCCACCTATCATTATGTTCTTTCCACACCAAGTTACATGCTTACAAAAGACTGAACTACCTTCTTGAACAAATGCCTTAGATTCATCATCAATTTCAAGGCAGTTTTCCTTGAATTTTTTACTTTTCAAAAGGATTTGGGCAAAAAAAGGAGTAATAGCAAGGCCGCCATCGGTTCGTAGAGTACAAAGTAAGATATCATTTTGATACACGTGTTTTATTCGTCCAGTTTTCTTCGAGTAGCTAATCATTACATCTTTTGGGAGGTATTTTGACACTCCTTGACCAAAAAGTGCGTCCAAAGTATATTTGATTTTAAGAACCGAGTTCATGGAATTATGTCAATTTATCCATGTTAATTATTTTTGCAATAAAAGCGACCTATATAGTAAGCCCTAACAACTATATAGAATAATTCATCATTTATGCAATATGGGAACAAATGAAGAAATGCGAAAGATACAGTTTACAGGCAAGTCTTCATACATTGTTTCTCTACCAAAACAGTGGATTACAGAGATGGGTCTTAAGCAAGGAGACCAAGTATCAGTAGTAAGACAAGGGGTTTCCAATTTACAAATTGTACCGTTAAAACATCACAACAAGTCTGTTGGTACGGAAGAAGCTACGATTGAGATCAGGTCAGAAGATGAAGACTCTACAATTGTGAGAAAACTGATCTCGCTATATCTTCTTGGATTTACCATCATTAACGTAAAATCAAAAGTTGGAAGATTAAAGCCATCTCAGAGAAATGCTATCAAAGATGCAGTAAAGAGCATCCTGATGGGAACTGAGATTACGGCAGATTCTGTCGAAGGCATAACTATTCAAGTACTCATCAATCTGTTTGAACTTTCAGTCGATGGGGCACTAAAAAGAATGTTGATCATAGCAAAATCAATGCAAAATGATGCTCTGCTTGCTCAGGAAGAAGCAAATTTTGAGCTAGCAAAAGAGGTCATAAATAGTGACGATGAAGTTGATAGGTTTAGTTTTTACATAATGAGACAACTCAAGATAGCAATACAAAATGAACACATGTTAAATGAAATGGGAATAGAAAGCCCTTACCATTGTTTGGGTTACAGATTAATAGTAAAAAACATTGAACGTGTAGGGGATCATGCAACAGATATTGCAAAAGACCTGCTCGAATACAAGAAGCCTATTAAGAAAAATGTACTTGAGCCCATAAATGAAATGAATGTATTCACCTTGTCAGTATTGGACGAGGCTTGTTTGTCTTTATTCAAAAAGGACTCCAATCAGGCAGAACGAACAGTACAAAAAACATCAGAAATTTCGAAATACGAAAAGAAGGTTCAAGATAGCCTGAAAACATTGAAAGATACAGAAGAGATCTATAGAGTTAGAAGAATGAGCGAAAACATACGAAGGATATCGGAGTATGCAAGTGATATAGCAGAGATAGTATTAGATGTTACAATAGAAAAAACTCTGCGAAAGCAATAAGATATCGAAGGATGATAGTAGAATATTGAAAGACTCTGCAATCCTCATAACATACGATAGGGAAGATTCTCTAAAAGAAGCATTAGGATTATGTGATGCTGCAGGATACGAAGTTCGCAAAATCATACAACATAGAATTCTAAACAAATCAAAATATGGTCTGGGAGAAGGTAAGGTAGACGAACTAAAGGAAATGTTAGGTACCATCAAACCTGATGTTATAATCTTCGATGAAATACTCAAACCGAGTCAGAACTATAATTTGGCCTCTACTCTTAAAATGAATATACTTGATAGAGAAGCTCTAATTCTTGAGATCTTTGAACGAAGAGCAAAGAGTTCAGAATCCACTTTGCAAGTCAAGATGGCTCAGTTGAGATATGAGATGTCAAGGGCCAAAGAAAAAGTTAGGCTAGCCAAGATGGGAGAACAACCCGGATTCATGGGAATAGGAAAGTTCGAAGTGGATGTTTACTTTAACGATATTAAAAACAGAATGAATGGTGTAAAATCAAAGTTAGCAAAATCATCAACACAGCGCGCACTTCACAGACAAGCAAGAAAAAGATTCGGGTTTAAGACAATCTCTCTTGCAGGTTATACATCCGCAGGAAAGACCACACTTTTCAACGTATTAACAGGGGAAGAAAAAGAAGAAAGTCCAAAACTTTTCACCACTCTTTCTACAACCACACGAAAGATTACGCTCAAAAATTCAGAGGTTTTGATTTCAGATACTGTCGGCTTCATAAGTAGACTTCCAGCATACATGGTACAAGCATTCAAGTCAACTCTTGAAGAGCTTGTCTATACAGATGTTGTAATAGTTGTAATTGATATTAGTGATACAATTTTGGAATTAAGAAAAAAATTCAAAAGCTGTATTTCTACTTTAGATGAGATTGGCGTAAATAAAGACAAGATGATTTTTGTTCTAAATAAATCAGATTTGATTTCAAAAGAAGAATTGTCTGAGAAGGCAAGTCAACTTGACCTAACAAATAATAAAAAATGGCTAGCAATATCTTCTTCAACTGGATTTAACATTGCACAATTAAAGACTCTGATATATCAAGCACTAGATAATGTACCAAGTATAGAGAAGAAAAATGAAATGCCCAAGCCAGAAATTAGAATAAATTATGAAGATTGAAGTTTTACGTATAGGTACACGACTTGTTAGAGACGATAGAGTAACCACACATGTCACTCTTGTATCTAGAGCATTTGGAGCATCGAAAATATACATGTATGATGCAAATCCAGAGATCATAAAGACTGTCTCCAAGGTAAATAAAATGTGGGGTAGTGATTTCAAAGTGGAGATAATTGAGAATTGGAAGGATATCATAAAATTAAAAAAGAAAGATTTGTTCAAGATAGTCCATTTGACAATGTATGGTGAAAACATCAATGATATGCAGGATCAAGTAAAAAAAGAAGAAAAAATTTTGATTGTAGTTGGAGCAGAAAAGGTTCCAAGAGAAGCATATGACATGGCTGACTACAACATTGCAATTGGAAATCAACCACATTCAGAGATCTCAGCACTTGCCATACTACTTGATAGAATTTCACAAGGACAATATCTACAGAAAAAGTATTCCGATGCAGAACGGGAGATAATCCCAACAAAAAAAGGAAAAAATGTGATAGATAAAACTACTAATTGTGATAATTATATAAAAACAGGTTTAAAACCATTTGATTAAATATAGAGATTAGAAAAGAAGATGTACAATGTCAGTTGAGCATGAAGATCCTTTTGTAAAAATTGCTGCCTTGATTGGTGGAGATGAATATCTGAAAGTTGCCCGTTCTCTTCTCAATACAGAAGATGCTACTGATGAAGAAATAGCAAGTTCAACGGGGCTTAGAATCAACATAGTTAGAAAAGTATTGTATGATCTTTTTGGTAAGGCTCTGATAACAGGAATAAGAGTAAAGGACGAAAAGAAAGGATGGTTTGTTTACAGATGGAGAGCAAGAAAGGATGAAGTAGACAATTTTATCGAGAACCAGAAAAAGAAGATTGTGGAAAGATTACAACAAAGAGTGGATTATGAGAATTCCGCAGATTTTTACCATTGTGGAAATGAAGACTGTCAAAAATTGACCTTTGAAAAGGCACTTGACTTGTCCTTCAAGTGTCCTACTTGCGGAAAGTTAGTAAATCTTTCAAAAAATGAAAAGTTGAAAAAGGCTTTACAAGGAAAGATAGATCAACTACGTGATGATTTAAAACATTAAGATACATAGTGCAAAACTATTTCATTTTGTAGTTTCTCAATCTTTTTTAATTTAAAGGAGTTAGATACATTACCAAATCCAACACCCTCAACTAGAGAAATTGCATTACTGCCTCCTAGAATATACGGTGTAACAGTAATTACAATTTCATCTACTAGTTTTTCTTTGAAAAAATACCAGTTAGTAGTACCCCCACCTTCAACAACAATTCTTTTGACTCCTTTTTCTCCAAGTATCTTCAATAGTCTCTTTATATTGATTTTTTTCTTTCCACATCTGATTATTTCAACTCCTTTTACAATAAATCGTTCTACATTTTTTGGGGCATTTTCAGATACAACAAGTATTGTGTGAGTTTTTTTTGCAGTATTGATCACCTTTGATTTCAGAGACAAACTACCTTTTGGATCAAGAATTACACGAATGGGATTTTTTCCTTTCACATATCTGACAGTAAGTAATGGATTGTCTACATTCACAGTATTTTTTCCTATTAGTATTGCGTCAACATTTTTCCTAAGATTATGTATTCTTATCAGATCTCTTTTAGATGAAAGATTAGATTTTCCAGTACGGGTGGCTATCTTTCCATCGATGCTAATGGCGGCACTAAGTATCACATATGGTCTAGATTTTTCCATGTACTAGTTCTCCTTCATACATCACTGCTTTTATTGTATTTTCAGAAGCTCTCTGTACTATTGAGGCATGTGGATTATGCATTGGTTCAAGATCAATTGAATGTTTTTCGATAAATATACAATCTGCTATTTTGTGATTTTGGATAATTCCAATTTTGTCACCCAAAAATTTTGAAGCGTTCGTAGTAGCCATTTTGAGTATATCTTTTGGCAATAGTCTTTTCTTCGTAATGCCCATTGAAACTTTCCAAAGATAATCCATTTCTCTGAACATATCAGGTGAATTTATCATGATATTGTCAGTTCCAATTGCCACGTTACAGCCAGTGTTAAGCATGAGATCTACATCAGGAATGCCCTCTGCAAGAGATCCATTTGCTCTTGGACATACAACAATACTTGCTCCATTTTTGGTTGCCGTCACAAGATCTTTTTTTGAAGCATATGTCATATGCACCAAGAAATTCGGTTTTGCAAGTAGAGCTCTTCGAGTCTCAGTTTTCATAGATATCTTTCTTGATGTCGTGTTACTTTCTTCAGTCTCAGCTGAATGTATGGCACGAATTTTTCTTGTTTTTGCAAAATATCGTAATGCAGTATTGCTAAACTCGTTTGGACCACTAATACCGAGTCCATCACAATTCATCAGAAGGTTTTGTAGAGACAATTTATTGTGTTGTGGAATAGGAGTATCATTTTTGATGGATCTTGCATCCTGATAATACTCAATTCTTCCTAAAATTATAGGCCTTATCGAGATATTTAACGCGGCATTTTTTAATAGATTAATTCCTTCAATACCTCCCTCTCGAAAATCAACAAATGATGTTATTCCTTTTTTTACCATAGAAATACATGAATTTTTTATAAAGCTTGTAAGGTGGGATTTGTCTGAATTTTTGAGGATTTTTTGTTTAAATCCACTAACAGGATGTATTTTTTCCTCAACGTCCGAGTCTATTCCTATGTCTTTTGCTATAGAATCTCCAATATGCGTGTGTGAATTGATTAGTCCAGGCATCATCAATAAGCCTTCACCATCAAACACTGCTTCATCTTTATGAGGCAAGAGTTTTACTCCTATTTTCTCGATATGCTTTCCAGAAATTCTTACACTGGTATTTTGAATATAATCCAGTTCTGTCCCATAAAGCAGACTGATATTTTTTATCAGCATGTTGTCTCAAGAATTCGTGTATTTTTTTTACCAGAATCTCTAAGCTCACGAATCTTATCTAATGATTGAGTAGCCAATTTTGCTGCATCTCTTCCTGTTTTTGCAGTTCCAATTCCGCAGTTAAATGAAATATCATACTTTTGTTTTACAATTTCAAGAAACTTTGTTATTTCATCCTTGTTGATGCCAGAACTTATTATCATAAAATTATCTCCACCCATGAAGAATGTAAGAGAGTTTCTTTGTAAGAAAAACTTTGACATCTCTGAATATAAGGCGATGATGAGCGAAGATACTTCGTAAGGTGATTTTTTTGCAGAAACTGAGGTAGAACCATCTACATCCATGTGTATAATTTGAACTAAATCTACATCTTTACTCAACGATAACCCAAAGACATTATGATCCTTACTTAGACTAGTGTTAGATCGTCGTGCCTTGTCAGCGTTTGAGCTTGCTTCAAAGGGGGTATTTCCTTGCCCAATAGACATGGATAAGCCTAGCTCAAAGGATTTTACTAGATGCTTTTGAATTTCTACATGATCATCAATTGAGAGACCATTAGTTATTACAAAGATTTCATCAAACCTATTAGGAAATGCAAGACAGTTTTTTTCTGAAAATAAATTTTGTATTTCTTTATACAAGGACGCCTGAAGCATTTGAAGTCTATGTTCTCGATCACTGCCCAAGGTCAGAGTCCATGGTCCATAACCGGTAATCTTTATTATTGTCAATTGAATCATTTTCTGATTTTTTCCAGTTCTTCAGATAGTTTCTTTGCAGCCTCAATAGCCATCTCAGCTACAGGTCGTATTCTTTGATGTGCTTGTCTATCACTCATTCCAGGTCCAGTTATTCCCAATGTTACTGGTTTTTGATGCTTTATCGAGAGATCTGCTAATGCTTTTGCAGTTACATGTGAAATGAGTTCATCATGTTTTGTTTGCCCTCGGATTACGGCTCCAAGAGTCACCACAGCATCAACATCTTTTTTTTGTAATAGAGTATCAATTACGAGAGGCATATCAAATACGCCTGGTACTTTACTAATGTATTTTACATTCATCTTTAACACCTCTGCTTTTTCTATAGCAAGATCAAGCATTTTAGAAGTAATTTCACTATTAAATTCTGCAACAACAATTGCTATATTCAAAATTAATGCTCCTTAGCAAGTTTAACAAGCTCGGTACCATCAAAATATGGTATAACATTATCCTTGGCATATTTTTTTGCCTTCTCTGTAGACAATGCGGTATATGTTTGAGAGTCCAGCATTTCACAAATGGCTGTAACTTGTGAAAGTCCTGCAAGTTTCATCAGATAAATAGACATTTCAGTATGTCCCAATCTATTTGATAGTAATCCTTCAGAGGCAATAAGCAATGGAACGTGACCTGGTGTCTTAAAGTTGGAATTAAAAATATCTTTTTTATTAGCATTTTCATTTTTATACAATTCGGCCATCTGAGAAATTGTGAATGCTCTTTCCTTATCTGTTATTCCAGTGAATGTATTTTTATGATTAATTGAAATTGAAAATGAGGGTCGATCTCCATAAGGGGCAGTACCTATTATCATCTTCTTTAAATCTACATCAAAATTTTGAGAATTGAAAAGAATTTCATGCATATAGTCCAATCCTAAATTTGATGCAAGTGCGTGGTTAATTGACATGCAAATTAATCCTCCAGCATCCATGCGCATGCGTGCTATGTGTTCCGGAGTTACAAATTCTGCTGCAACTACCATATCTACCTCGTTTTCGCGTTTACCATCATCATGAAGTAAAATGAAATCACCTCTCCTAAGTGATGAGAGTGCTTCATCCAAGGACATATGTTTGATCAGCTTTTCATTATTGTTATAAATCTTACTAGAAAATTGGTAATTACTAAAATAGTGGTAATAGGTTAGTCCTCAGATAAAATGTATTTTCCGAGTATGTCAGTTTCAATATTAACTTTGTCGCCAATGTTTTTGTAACTTAGATTAGTTATTTGCATAGTATGCGGTATTATTGAAACGGAAAAATAATTTTTCAATGCATCAACGACTGTCAAGCTTATGCCATCAACTGTTATCGAACCTTTCTTGATGATATATTTTGATAATCCTTGTGGAATTTTTATCCAGATTTGTACTTGGTGTGTTTGTTTTTCAATCTTGAAAATAGTACCAACACCGTCAACATGTCCTAATACAAAATGTCCTTCTAGTCGTTCACCAACTTTAAGACTTCTTTCAATATTGACTTTATCACCACGTATCAAGGATCCTAGACTAGTTTTCTTTATTGTTTCACCAATCATTTCAAATTCTGTTATTCCCTTGGAAATATTTACTGCTGTAAGACATACACCATTTACTGCAACACTATCTCCTACTTTGAGGCCTTTTGCAATTTTACCAAGTTTAATTTTCATTTTTGCTGCACTTCGGTTACTTGTTTTTTTGTCAAACATGACAATACTACCCAAACCTTTGATTATTCCAGTGAACATAATTAATGAATTTTTATTTATAGTAAGATGATTTATGTTTATCAGATAATAGATAGATCGGTATTATCTTAACTATACCTGATTATCATATAGAATTCAATAATGCTACAGCCCTTTTGTAATGTACCTCATCAATCATTTTGCCATCAACTGTGGTAGCTCCTTTCTTATTTTTCTTAGCCAGATCATATGTGCTCATAACTTTTTTTGCCCATTCAATTTCTGCAAGAGTTGGATAGAATACTTTGTGGACAACATCAACTTGATTTGGATGAACAATGCTTTTACCTACATATCCAAGATTCTTGGCAACAGTAGAGTCTTGCTCCAATCCAGCAACATCATCAATATCCTGCCAGATTGCATCAATTGCATATTTTCCTGCAGCCCTTGCATCTATCGGAATTTTAGCCCGTGAATATACAGCGCCTTCTGGTTTTTTAGTATATTCTACACCCAGATCATTTAGTAGATCAAATACACCAAATATCAAGGCGGATATTCTTTTGCTACACGATGCAATAGAATATGCGTTTACAACACCTTCAGCGGATTCTATTGATGCCATAATTTCTATAGGCTTTAGTTTACGCTTTTTTTCCAATCCCGTCATCATTTTTTCAATTTTTTTTATCTCGTTTATTGTATTTACTTTTGGAATCACTATACCATCAACACCTTTCTGAATAACTTCCGACAGATCATCAGATATCATCCCAGATATTGGAGAATTGGTTCTCACATAAATTTCTGAACTGTATTCAGATCTATGTTTTAATGCATTTTTTATTAGGTTTCTTGCAGATTTTTTCTCTTCCAAAGGAACAGAATCTTCCAAGTCAAAACATACAATGTCAGAATTGAGAGATTTTGCTTTTTCTAGAAAACGAGTATTATTTCCGGGAACAAACAAAAGACTACGCAAGAGTCTTGCCATAAATAGAAAGAGTTATGGTTTGAGTAAGATTTTGCCTACTAGTCCTTTACCAGTAAGCATCTTAGTATGTGCTTCTGCAGCATTTTCAAAGTTATACACTGAATCTATAATGGCTTTAATTTTCTTTTTACCCATCCAATACAATCCATGTTCTAATTCTGCCTTTGTTCCTTGTGTAGAACCCAAAATGTTAGTTCCTTTGAAGAAGATATGTCTCAGATCTGTCTTTGCGTCATATCCTGTTGTTGCTCCACATGTTACCAGTGTACCACCATACTTTAGCAAAGTGAGTTGATCATTCCAGTGTGTTTGTCCTATATGATCAAATGATATATCAATCCCCCCGAATGGTTTTGCAATTTGTCTTACTTCCTTACCCCAATCTGGTTTTCTATGATCAACTGCATAATCAGCTCCAAGTTCTTTTAGTTTATCTAGTTTGTCTGGACTTCCTGTAGCAATAACAGTACAATTGTATAATTTTGCAATTTGAATTCCAAAACTTCCCACACCAGAACCTCCGCCCATGATAAGGACTGTTTGACCAGGACGAATTCTTGCTCTCCCTACAAGCATATGCCATGAAGTAAGTAATGTCATGGAAGCCGCAGCAGCTTCATCAAAGCTTACGCCCTCTGGAATTTTTGCAACATTAACTTCAGGCAGATGTGTGATTTCAGAGAATGCACCCCATGTAGGTCCAGTTTGGAATCCCCATATTGTTCTCTTTTGACAGTCATATTCACGTCCATCAGTGCATGCTTCGCATACTCTGCATGACATGTTCGAATGTGAAACAACTCTATCACCAACTTTGAAGTTTACAACATCTTCTCCTATTGCAATGACTTCTCCTGCAGCATCAGAACCTGATACATGTGGTAATGGTACTGGAACTGGTTGTCCTCGCATTCCCCAGATATCATTATAGTTTAATGCTGCTGCCTTGACTCGAAAAACAACTTCATTTGACTTTGGTTTTGGATCAGGTATTTCTTTTACATTTAGAATTGATTTGTAATCATCATTTGGAGCATACTTGTCATAAACTACTGCTTTCATATTTGTAATTGTCCAGTTTACCCCTAATATATTTTCCCTAGAACTATTTTCGGTTAATCTTGAAATCTCGTTTAGGTTGTTGTGTAGATAACAAAATTTGCTTTAGTTGATCATCGGAGATTTGTGAATTTAGCCTTCCTTGGGATGCCAACCCTAGAAGATAGTTTTCAACCATTGCTGCTAGATCAGGTTTAACCAATCTAACATTGTTTAACCTTAGTCTTGCTTCAGCTGTTAGAAGAGTCTTTAGCGCATTTTCTTTTAAAGCAGAGACTTCTGCATCGCTTGGATTTCTATCATCGTTTGGATTATGAGAGCTCATGATATTATCAGGAGTATTTCTTCAGATTTGGATTCTTTACAATTAATTCATTCAAGATCTCAGTTGATAGTCTGTCAAGTTTCTTCATACCCTCATGAGATATCGTTCTACCTTTTCCTTCAACTTTATCCAAATAACCTAATTTTTCTAAACTATGTACTGCTGTTCTTATTATTGCACCACCAGCATCTCTATGATGAGCTCCTCCATAACCAACAGGCTTTGTACCTCCATACATTGATCTCAAGTCATTTATGCCAATAGGTCCGTGCAAGTAAATCTTTCTTAGAAGAGATGCACATCTTGTATAATACCAATCACTCTGTTGAGGAGGTTTTACCGCATGAGCACCAGTTTTAACAAATGGAATCCAGCTTGGTTGTACTATATCTTCATTCTTTAGAGTCTCTGATAATTTACTGATCAATAAATCCGCTGGTACATCGTATGCCTTTGCCATAAAAACCAAAATTCAAAGTTCGTCTTATAAATCATTGACCTATTGGAATTTGTTTTTTGATTATCTTTCTATATGTATGATTACAAAAACTACAGGTGACACGTATTGATTTGATAGTGCTTCTTCCCATCCTTATTCTTGCCGTAAATCCGGGTACAATGAATTTTTTACACTTTTTGCAATAATTCATCCTCAATTCATATGGCATTCGAATACGATATTTTGTACACAGTCTCTTAGCAAGTATTGCCTGCCTTTCTGCCAATTCAGGATTAGATCTTACATTTGATATGGCATTTTTAATTAGAATTTTCATTCTTTCTATTAGAAGAACCTTGATTGCTGGTTTCATGTTGTTTAATAGTTCCCACCCTTAAAATACAATCTTGCTCTCGCTTGTAATAGCAGAATCTGCATTAGAATTAGTACCTTTAGAGTTACAGAGACATAATTCTGTTACAGCATCTGCCAAGAGATTTAGCAAAAAACCATCGGAAATTTTGCTTGATGTATCATGGCACTTTGCGGCAATGAAGGGAATCAAGAATGAGATAAAGAGAGGAAGACCAGATCTGGTACATTTTTCACTTCTTGAAGCTTGTAGTATTCCCCTTTATTTTGAAAATAAAGTGAATGTGTTTGTTCACACCATTGATGATAAAGTTATTTTTATAGGTCAAAATGTAAGATTACCAAAATCATATCATAGATTCGTAGGACTTGTTGAGAAACTGTATGTAACTAAAGAAATCAAAGAAGATAACAATATACTTCTTGCGTTAAAGAATATGAGTTTTGGTGATCTAATTAAAAAAATCAATCCAGAACAGACAATTGCACTTTCAAGTAAAGGAATCAAAAATTCTTACCAAAAATTAGCTAATGAGATAAAAGATAACACTTGTCTTGTAATAGGAGGATTTTCAAAAGGTCAATTTTCTGACAATATTAGTGAGTATTTTGACAAGACAGTTTCTGTAGATAAAAATCCACTTGAAGCTCATATCATAATTTCGCGTGTACTCTATGAATACGAAAAAAGAATTATTATGTAGGTCTAAGATTGGCACAGTGAGCGGTCGTAGTATAGTTTGGTTAGTACACTGGCCTTCCAAGCCCGTTACCCGGGTTCAAATCCCGGCGACCGCATTCCAATTTTTCATTAGCGAATTATTCCTGACGAAATCATATATTGAATAGAACTAACAAACGTATTGTCATCAATTTCACCTGTAAACCATAAATGAGCACTTTTTTGTAGCCAATGAGGCGCTGTGGAAATAGTTATTTTTTCGTTATTTGAGCTGATTATGTTATGTTTCACCAGATAATCGATTGCAGAATAAAAATACTGATCTTGTACATTACCACTTGACCACAGGCCTGCTGCTTGCTTTATCCAAACAGGTATGGGTCCATTTGCGATATTCTGTGTTTTTTCATTGTTAAAAAGATAGAACCATGCAATCCCAGGTCTTGTATCATCTTTCAAGTGTCCATTAAGAAATACATCGTTTTTTACTTGAAAGAATGAATTTTCAGATATATTATTTGTTCTAAAAGTAATTTTTGAACTATTTTCAAATGTTGGATAATCAGTGAAGCTAAAGACTTTGATAGTAAATGCTCCATTGTTTGTTTCGTCAGAAGAAATTTCTTTTGTAATCATTTTTCCTCCCGCTTTATCCACAAGAGCGGACGCAAATTGTGTTTGTAGATAATTTATTATTTTATGATTAGGATCAGCGAAGGAATAATCTATATTCTCTCCAGGCTGTAGGTTACAAGTTTCCTGTTGCCATAAAGATGAGCTCTTTATTGCGTCAATCATAAGTTGGCCATGGAGTAATTCATGGTACAATATGACCAAATTTTCAATATTGTGTAACTGTGGATCTATTTGAGTATCATTAGATATTATCTTGGGATTGATCCGGAGTTCATTATTACAATATAAAGAAATTTTTCCATTTTGCATAGTTTCAGAGCAATGCCATGTATATGAACCGCCAGTAACTATGTCTGGATGAGTTGTATTTTCATCAAACTTTGCTAATTTAGTGTTGATGATTGTTATAATTTGATTATTACTATCATGTAAATTACAAAAAAAAGTATTCACCATAGGTTTTTGAAATGTCCCAATCACATCAGATACATCTTTTTTTGGTGCATCAACCATCTCAAATTGAGCAAGTAGTTGATCAAAAATGGTCTTTTCTTCATTCGTAGGAGGTTCGTATAATGCATATGCAGGAACAATATTTACAATTAACAACATACTAAAAATCCAAATATACTTCAATAAGAAAGAAAATCGTGATTTCGTAATTAAGAATTGGGAATAGATTGTATTTGATGTTTTAATTCATCCCATGCAGGTTTTGGGTTTTGATCTACATCAAATAGACCACTACCACATAAGTATGCAGCAGTGTTATTCAAGACTTCATTATTAGCAAATATGGAGTTATTACCTTGGTATAATGAATTGTAGCACGTATCAACCGGTCTATCATATTGTCTATACCAAGTGAGAAACTCAAAATCAGATTGATGTTGTTTGTAAAAGTCGTACACAATTTTTACAAATTTTTGTTGATCATCTTTTGTTCCATTGATTGATTTGTCAGTACTCCAGCCAACTTCCATCAATGCTATTTTTTTACCCTTTGCAAAGTCAATCATCTTTTGCAAATTAGCACCTTCATTATCTGTACTATTACTTTGATAATATAACAGGTCTACAGGTGCATATGAATATGCTACAAAATCTCCTTGGTTTAGTTTCCCCACAATATCACCTTGAGCATGATTTGTTATATCATTTAGCGAGAACCAATTTCCGAATTTAACGTTTGGGTGCTTTATTTTTAATTTGCTGTACACGCCATTGAAGAAATCCACATATTGTGGAATTTCATTTGGATGATCTCTAAAGTAGCTGTCAATATTTCCTCCAATTATAACGTAATCCACTATGTAATATCTTGAAAGCATAGCATCAAGAATTGCTACTGTTTGGTCCTGAAGTTTTTGATCAAGTTGTGGCTTTCCCATCCAACTTGGGAATGGCCCTAAAAGTTGGTTATTGATTACTGAAAAGTAAAGTGTGACATTAAGGCCTTGTTCACGATTTAATCCCATCAGAATATCCGAATAGCCCCAATTGTAGGTGCCCTGACTTGGTTCCATGATAGGCCAAGAGAGATAGACGTTACTCCTCCCTATTCCTGTTGATGCTGCTTGGACATACGCTTTTCTGATTTCCTCAAGAGTTGGTTTTTGAGTGGGAGGCATGATAACAAGACCGAGTTTTGGATTATGCATGATATTTACTGATTGAGTTGTAGGTGAAGATCCAGTTTGTAATTGAGGTAATACTACAAAGAGAATCAATGTAATTGCTATTGCAGCTCCTGCTCCAATAGCAACACCAATTACTTTCTTATTCAATAATACTTTCAGGAAGTTAAGATACTAAAAGAGTTTTGATTTGAAAAAATCTAGCCAGATGTACAGCCGCTATATCCACATTCGATACAGACGCTACATCCTTCTGCAAATACCAAATTGTTTTTACATGTAGGACATAGTCTTTCTTCCATTTGTTCTTGAGTAAGTGCTGGTGCTGGAGTAGATTGTACATTCTCTGGAATTTTTATTTGAAGTGCTCTTTCTATCTCAGTTTTTAGATATGCATTTGTGACATTCTTTGAGATATAGTCTGTGACATAAGGGCTGGGAGTTACTTGGAAGTTCTTTTGAACATTATTTCCTGTCATGTGTAATACTTGTTCATGTCTTGAACCATCTCGAAATACAGTGATTCCTTTCAGGCCAAGATCATGTGCTAGTAGATATGCAGCTTTTACATCATCAGATGATACATCATTTGGCATATTGATTGTCTTTGCAATGGCGTTACCTATCCAACGCTGCCATACTCCCTGAGCCATCAGGTGATCTGCCCAGTGAATATCCATGGCAGTGACAAATATCTTCTGCATCCATTCAGGAATTTCAGGTATTCCCTTCACAGAACCATAGTTATTTGCAATTTTTTCTAGAATTTGATCGTTGTATAGCCCATGTTCTTTTAGTACTGCTTCAAAGATTTTGTTGGTATAGAAGAACCTACCTACTGTTACCCTCTTTTCAAAGACTAGAGCAAACATTGGTTCCATTCCGTTTGAACAGTCCGATATCATTGACAGTGTACCAGTAGGAGCAACTGTTGTTGTTAGAACATTTCTAATGCCATGTTTTTGAATTTTGGCAATCAAAGCATCCCAATCATAGGTGCGAGCACTCTTTGGTTTTTCATAATATCCAGCAATAGGAATTTTACCCTCTGGGTATTCAGTTTTTGAGCATAGAGGAAATGGTCCTCGTGTCTTTGCTAGTGCAATACTTTCTTCCATGGAATAGTATGTTAATGCTTCAGCAAGCTTTTCTTGGAATTCATATCCTTCTTGTGAATTGTACGGAATTCGCAATTTGAACAAGAGATCTGCAACCCCCATTACTCCAAGTCCGATTCTTCTGGAATCTTTCGATGCCTTGTCAATTTCAGGAATTGGATATGTATTAACATCTATAACATTGTCAAGGAATCTTGTTGTCTTTCGAATAGTTTCCTCATATCTCTGCCAGTCAAATTCGTATTGACCATCGGCTTTTCTCTTGACATAGTTAGAGAGATTGATTGAACCAAGATTGCATGATTCGTATGGATAAAGGCTTTGTTCTCCACATGGATTTGTTGCTCGAATTGGTTGACCTCGTGCTTTTGCAAAAACATTGTATTTGTTTATAATATCAAAAAAGATCAGTCCTGGTTCACCACTTTTCCATGCAGAAAGTGCAATCAAATCAATCAAGTGATGTGCATTTATTTCTCGTACAGGATCTCTCTCACGTGGACTTCTAAGAGTAAATTTTCCATCAGATGAATTAACAAGTGCTTCCCAAAAATCTTCCCAAACTCCCACACTTACATTGAAGTTTTCAAGAACACCTGGTTTTGTTTTTGCGGTGATAAACTTTTCAATATCTGGATGCCATGCTTCTATGATTCCCATGTTTGCGCCTCTTCGTTTACCACCTTGTTTGACTACTTCAGTAACAGTGTTAATGATGTTCATGAATGAGACAGGACCTGAGGCTACTCCGGATGTGGATGCTACCATATCCCCCTCTTGTCTCAGATCGGAATAGTTGATACCAACTCCGCCTCCAGATTTGAATATCAACGCGGCATCAGAGGATGATTTCATTATTTTTTCCATGTCGTCCTCCATTGCAAGAACAAAACATGCAGAAAGTTGGCCCAATCGTGCACCGGCGTTCATCATGGTTGGGGAATTAGGTAGAAAGTCTTGTGCAACCATCAGATCGGCTGATTCTTTGATTCTCTCAGCGTATTGCTCAAACTTGTTTGCAGCCAGCATAGTCAATAATTCCCTAAAGCTGACTTTCATCTGGCCATGTTTTGCCAAGTCTATATAGTGATTTATCAAGGATCTAAAATGATATTTGTTAAGATAGTATTTTCCTATCTTGAATTTGTAGTTAAAATCATCAAGTTTGTCTAGATATCTTGCTGCTTCCTCAGTATTCTGGGTATTTTCA
Source organism: Nitrosotalea sp. (assembly GCA_029850515.1). Classification (GTDB taxonomy): domain Archaea; phylum Thermoproteota; class Nitrososphaeria; order Nitrososphaerales; family Nitrosopumilaceae; genus Nitrosotalea. The sequence continues at coordinate 18,809 of JARCRW010000036.1, forward strand.
CCTTCAATTTGAAATACAGATGGATCTCTAATGATATCAGCAATACCTACCAAAATAGCAACTCTTTCAAACATTTCACCGGGACTTTCAGTTATCTGACCTTTATTATTTCGGAGTAGGTATCTAGATGCCAGAACTCGCAAGCAATTAAGATCAAATCTCTTTGCAACACTATCAAGAGACTTTGATTCAAGAACCTTCATTTTTTCTTCCCTAACTCTTCGTCGTTCGTGTCGGTATAGGATGTATGCCTTTGCGATCTCGCCAAGCCCTTCCTCAATTAAAGTAGACTCTACCATGTCTTGAACATCCTCTACACTTGGTGCCTCTGAACTAGAAAATCCTCGATTCACAAGTTTTGCAAGAACATGATTTGCTAGCTTATCTGCCAGTCCATGATCTGATCTTCCGCAGGCAACAAGTGCTTTGTATATTGCGTTTGAAATTTTATCTCTTTGGAAATCTGATACCCGGCCATCACGTTTTTTTACTTGAATGATCGAATTTTCTATTTGTGAAAAATCTGTCAAATTACTCCCCTCAACCCTATCAAATGGGAGTTAATTAAACACTGCGGCAAAAAATAATTTTCCAAAGCTAAAATTTGGATCAATTTTGTTGACACCGTTACTATTTCCATAGTATTAGATCATCTCAAGACAAAATAAATTTTAACATGAAATCTCGAATTAATTCAAATTTTTGTTCACTAAACTGTTAGTCTTTCTCATATGGTGAAAATTATACTAGTATGTAAGGAGACTTGCACACTGAACACTTTTCAGCGATCTTTTCCTCTTTGAGTCCACAATTGCTACATATAGGCACTTTTTTGACAGGCCTGAAAGATCCTAATAGATCGCCTGCCTTTTCTATTGCCTTCTTTATTCCTGAAGAATCCATTGTATCCGGGATCTTTAGTTGTATCAAGAGACCACCATTAAGTATTTTTGAGAAATAATTTGATTCCGCGATCTTTTCATTCTTCGGATTCATCTCTGTCATCTCAGAGGCATCAAGAACAACCCCTTCTGAATATGATTCTCCCATAACATGATGATTAATTGACATTTTACCATATTTTTCACCATCAAGTGATGAGAAGCGACTTGCAGCGTCGCTCTCAGTCATGGTCACAATAACATTATCACCCATCTCTTTTCCTTTCTTTGTAGCTACCTCCATAGCAGTGTTTATCACTTTGGCCAATATTTCGTGTCCAGCCTTGTTATTTTCATATCCTAGAATACCATAAACTGCTTCCTTGAGTCCGATCAAATTAACAACTAAAGTAACTGATCCCTTTTGCATATACTGCGTATTGTTTGCAAGGATTGGATTAAGACCACGTCTTGTTAGATCGGATATCTCCTTCTTTCTCAGAGACATGGCTGCTAGTGCAGGTTTCATCAACAATGCAAGTCGTGCTCGGAAATATGTTTCATCTTTGTTAGATTCAAATGCAAGTCTGGGCATATTAATTGATAAAGACTCTAGATTGATAGAAGTTGTTCCGACATTCTTTGTATCTTCTCTTGCCAATCCTTTGTTAGATACCAATCCTTTAGCAAACATAACATGTCCCCCTAGTGTAATTATATCTGCTAAAGTTTCTGAATAGTCACTTATCTTGGCTTTTTCATAATCAACAATTAATCCTATAGAAGGAAGTGGTGTTGACTTTACATATTTTTTGTAGGCTTGAAGAATAGTTCCAATCACCTTTGGTTCTGTTCCAATGGAAATTCTAAATGAAGCAAGCGTTCCATTCTTTCCATATTTAGATCCTGTAGATATTTTTGCAAAGCAGTTTGCAAGTTTTTCTTCAACTTCAGGCAAATTCTTAGAATATTTTTGCAATATGGTAACCAATCCGTCCATCACTACTTCTTGTGATGCTTCTTTTATGAGAAGACATGTAAGTATGGATAAGGAAGTGAAAAGATCATCCAGCGAACTTGGTGATGATGTTCTTGTTACACCCAAGAATTTTCCTCTCAAGTCAACTCCCTCTTCAATGAGTTCCTTAATGTTTACAAATATTGTATCTGGAAGAAGTGACCATAGTCCAGCATTTGTAATATGAAGATCTCCTGAAAGATGAGAATCAGCTACATCCTTAGGCAGAGTATTTAAAACAAGATATTCACCAAATACGTTCTGTCCTGTTTTAAATAGCAACCCTTCTACCCCGTTATGAATACCATCTACATTAGTCAGCATCTCATGAATATCATAACCAGGCAACCCAAATCTTGCCAGTTTATGCCTATAATCCTCATGACCCTGTTCTAAGAGGACAGAGTTGACCATTTCACGTATAAGTGAAGATGTAAGATAAGACGTTTGGAATTTGTATATTCTGTTCTCCACTTCCTCAGTTATTTTTTGAGCAAGCTCTAGTGGGAGACTACCTTCTCTAACTAATGATTGGATGATCTTATGAGAATTAAATTCTTCAATAGATTCATGCGATGTTCTGACATACATTTTTCCACTTTCAATGATAGATCGTTCTTCAATCTGTCTTGCAAGACTTAGAACCAGTTTTCCCAAGTTAGTAATAGTATATCGTCTTTCAGACTTGTTCAAGGCTACAAGAGATTGTCGCAATAATTTTCTCAAGTGATATGCAAACTTGCCACTTTCCTTTTTTGATTTGAAGCCGGCAAGAGATTTTAGTTCTGAATAAGTAAGCGGTCCCTTGGAGTTTAGTATACGTAAAATATCAATTCTGTTCGGACTTGCCATAACAGAAAAGATCATTCTTACACGTTTTGATGCAGATTGTAATATTCCGCCACGTTTAGGATCGCTAAAGTCCTCGCTCAATTCCATGGGATTGTCTAGAGTTCATCAGTAATTAAGATTTTTGACTAAATTGATCTCAAGTAAAGCTTTTTAGATCAGTTCTTCTGCACATCCACGCTGAATTCTGATGGAGATAATGTCTGTCCACAGGATGGGCATTTGCTGTTATACGGTCGCATCACATCTTTTATTGATTTTAGCATACGCATATTTGCAATTTTAGCTCCACATTTTCCACAAACAACATCAACAGACATTTCAAATTAATGTCAGCGTTTTATTATAAAAGAGATTTTTTGAATTTTTTTAATCTGTTCAATAAATTTGATTTACTGTTTTTCTATTATGATTCCACGTTGATCATAACCTGTAATTCTTGCCCTTGTTCCAAGAGGAAGATCGTCTGGAGAACTGATGCCTGCCATAAAACCAGATATTCTCAACTCAGAATTGTCTAATTTCATTACTACCCACGCATATGGAACATATTCTTCATATCCATCTGGCGGTACAGTGATTATTGTATAAGTAACAATAGTACCTTTTCCATCAATTATTGTATTCTCAAATCCTTTGTTTCCGCAATTTTGACAATAATAAGTTGTGACTAGATGAAGATGACCACATTTAGTACATTTTCTAGTGAGAACTTTTCCTAATTTAGCATTGTTGGCGAATTCTTCTTTTGTTAGCAATTTACACACTTTTGAATATATGTACGGCACAACTGGCGCCTGTTGCACCAAAGTTATGTGTTAATCCGATTTTGGCGTCTTTTACTGTTCTTTCTCCTGCTTTTCCAGTTAATTGATCAAAAACTTCTGCAACTTGACCGATTCCAGTAGCACCTATCGGATGACCCTTTGATTTTAGACCACCGGATGGATTGATGGATATATCCCCATTAAGTTTGGTTCGCCCTTCTCTAACCGCTTGTACAGATTTTCCTTGCTCAAAGAATCCCAAGTCTTCAGTATCAACTAGCTCAGCAATTGTGAAGCAATCATGAACTTCTGCAAAATCAATATCTTTAGGTGTTACACCTGCCATCTTGTATGCAGCCTGTGCTGCAATTCTGGTACTTGGTATTGTAGTAATATGATCTCTTCCCTGGAGTGCAGCAGGTGATCCACCCCTGCCGGATCCAATAACTTCAACATAATTTTTAGTGTGTGCCTTTGCAAATTTTTCACTGCATATTATAACTGCACTTGCACCATCGGAAAACGGACAACAGTCATACAGTTTTAACGGGCTTGCAACTACTGCTGATTTCATTACATCATCTATTGTAATTTTTTTTCTGAGATGTGCTTTTGGATTAAGAAGGCCATTGTCGTGATTCTTTACTGCAACCATTGCGAGATCTTCTTCTGTAGCTTTGTATTCTGCAAGATATGCTCTTGCCATGGATGCAAATAATCCTGGAAATGAAGCACCAGCTCCTCCCTCATAAAAGAAATCAGAGCAATATGAAAAGTAAGTTGTAGTCCATTCAGTACCGGTATGAGTTACTTTTTCTACTCCTGTTGCTAATACTACGTCATAAAATCCTGCAGCAACATTTGCATATGCTTCTCTAAATGAAACAGAACCACTTCCACATGCAGATTCGATTGAAAGTGAAGGAACTTCTGGAATGCCAAGATTACTCATTATGACAGGGCCTAGGTGAACTTGTTTGTCTGCAATGCCAAACACATTGGAAATGTATCCTGCCTGAATCTCCTTTGGGCCTATTCCTGCACTTTCTATAGCATCAACTGATGCCTGAAGTGCAATATCAGTAATACTATCTTCTAATTTACCATATTTCGTACTGCCAGCCCCAATAAGACAGACTTTTTCCACAAATCTCGCTGACTAGATTCCATATAAAAATTCTTCAGTAGTTTCTTTAATTCAATAAATAATATGACATCATCGTTGAAAGATCAAATTACTCAGACATCAGTTGCCAAAAAACGGGTAGATTCCAGAAATTCTGTCAACATAACAAAGAAAAAAATTGGCAAGATCCAGAGTGAAATAAGACAATACTATGACAAAAATGGGTATCTTTCATGGTCAGAGAAAAAGAGAAAATATGTCATTTTAGGAACAAATGTGCCTGTTAATGGTCTTGTAGAATGTCCTGATTGTCACATAGGAAAACTTCTCATAATAAGATCTCGCCAGACAAAGAAACGATTCATAGGGTGCTCAAATTACTATAATGGTTGTAGAGCATCATCTCCACTAGTGCAGAGAGGTATGATTTGTGCAACAAAGATTTCTTGCAAGATTTGTTTGTGGCCAATTATTTTACAAAGGTATTCCAGAAAACAAAAATGGGCACGACAGTGTTCTAACATACGATGTGCAAGTAGAACTAAATCTTGAGGCTAGTGTAAATGTCAGTACGTCGGTTTTGTAAAAGTGGAAGTTTTTGCCTTACTTGTTTGACCTCATCAAGAGAAATGTCAACAATTCCGATTCCTTCTTTTTTCTTCATATCAAGAAGTATTTTCCCATAAGGGTCAACTACCATGCTTCTTCCACAGTAAATGTTTCCAACTTGATCTGGAGAAATTACATAACAACCATTCTCAATAGCTCTTGTCTTGTTTATCGTAATCCAGTGTTCTTCTTTCATTTCTCCTTGCACCCATGCAGATGGAACTACAAGAATTTCTGAACCTGACAAGGCCAATATCCTAGACATTTCAGGAAATCTAAGATCATAGCAAATCATCATCCCCATTTTTCCTGCACTGGTTTTTACAGGTTTTGTAATTGATGAGCCAGGATAAAGTTTTGCAGATTCCTTGAATCCAAGTGCGTCATAGAGATGAATTTTTCTGTATGTTGATATGACTTTACCAGTTTTTCCTATGAAAAAAGATGTATCATATACTCTGTTTGGTTTTGGGCTTTTTTCATACAAAGTACCGACTACTTGTATCGAATTTTTTTTTGCTTCTTCAGATATGGATGAAACAAATTCGCCGTTTATTTTTTCAGCAATTTTTGCAAGGTCAGCAGGAGATTGAGATGATGGTGTATAACACATCATGAATTCCGGGAAGGTGCAAATTTCAGAACCTTTGCGTGCTGCTTGTGATATGCATCTCAGGATTTTTTTTAAGTTATGTTTTTTGTCTGTCTCAGCTCGCATTTGAACTACGGCAATTTTTGTCACGAGTTTTCTGAACTACTATAAAATAAAAATGTGTTTAGAGTGGATTTCCTGCCATATACCAATTTTCTTTTGGATTCTCTTCGAAAACCACAATTACATGATTTTCTTTTGTCTTAAGAATCTCAACTGCCGATTTTGTAATGGCTTTAGCAAATTCCTCTTTTTGTTTTTCATTTCTTCCCGGATACATTGAAATTGTTATGAGAGGCATAGTTTACTGAATGGATATATGGAATTTATTCTTTGGTAATCAAGTTATCTTGAACTTTTTATTGTAAATTATGCCTAGAGTTATTTTGTAGATTCAAGTTCCCCATTTGGTACCGCCGCTTTTCCATCCATACCTTGTACCATAGGTAAATTCCGAGCCATGAGTCTTTTTGTAAATATATCCAACAAACAAACCCACTAGAAATCCGCCAATATGAGCAAAAAAGGCTATACCAGAATTATTTGATCCAATAAATACTGGCAAGATATTTTGGAAAAGAAACCAGATCAATAGCCACCACTTGGCTGAGATTCTAACGAGTCTGGTGAAAAATCCAAGAAACATTAGTGTCACTACCTTAGTGTTTGGAAATAAGATGAGATACGCACCGAGTACACCAGAGATTGCACCAGAAGCTCCTAGTGCAGGTAGTGGACTAGAAGGATTTGACAGGATATAAAAAAAGTCAGCTATTACACCCCAAAAAAGATAAAGTGCCAAAAATTTTCCCCTTCCAAATTTGTATTCAATATTGTCTCCAAATATCCAGAGAAATAACATGTTGCCTCCAATGTGCATTATACCTGCATGTAGAAACATAGAACTGAAAATAGAAGCAAATACACTGTAATTGTGATCTGCCAATCCATTTACAATATTGTTGGGAATTGTACCATAACTCAATAACATGTTTTCTGCTCGTTGATTTGTAAACTCCCAAATCTGATGAGTTACAGCTATTTCCCAAAAAAAGACAAGAACATTGATTGCGATTAAAGAATAAGTTATGTAAGGTCTGTATCCTACAGGCTTTGGGTTTTCATCCCTAATAGGTAACATGTGTTAAAAAATTCACTTCAATTTCTATAATAGCATTCTGTGAATTAGACTACAATTATTCCAATTTGGATTAGGTATTGAATTCCTGATGCAAAGGTTTGATCATCAATTTGACCATCTGCCCATAATCCAGCATTGTTTTTGACCCATGGAGGTATAGCAATACCAGTTGTCTGACCGGAGGTAGTTGGGGGAAGTTGAATTATTCCTTGCTTTATGAGATACTGGATTCCTGATACAAAGACAGAGTCATCAATTTGTCCCTGTTTCCACAATTTTGCATTATTTTTTATCCATGGAGGAATTACAATTCCTGGTCCAGTTTGAGTAGACTGGTTAGTTGATTGAGTACTAGATTGATTGGTTGACTGGGTCAATGAATCGTCTTCTGTTACGGTAGAAGGTATCACAACATTTCCTCTGGCCATACCAATTCTTGTCATATCAGGAACACCGTTGCTAACTATTGATTTTACATGTATGATTATACCATATATGCCGTTACCAGGCAAGTTTACTGTTTGGGTATCAGCCCCATTCTGCGCAACAGCGTCATTCTTTGACCACAGTACATTTTGATCTTTGTCAAGTAATTGTACATCATAATGTACATCACCTGCTACTTGTTGCTCTGTAAATGAATCATAGAAGCTAATATTCAAATTATTTTGTGAGTCTGCTGACAAGCTTGTGGGATTCCAACCAAGCTTTATGTGCCAACCTCCAAAGTCTGTCAACAATGAAGCAGACGATTTTACGTTTGGCGCTTCTGGCGCTACCTTAAATTCGATGTCGCTAGTTCCACTTGGAATAGTTTTTGACATGTTTATCAGATCAAATTTGTTAAGGAATAGATGGACTATCATGTAATCTCCAATCGTGTATGGATCAACAATTATTCTGCTTCCAGTAAGACCAAACCCTTCAGCACTTGCAGCATATGTTGGTGTATCAGAAAAGGCAGTAAGTGACTTTGGAACTCTCAGTTCTTCATGTATGAATATGGGCCTGTCTTGGAATCTACTTACATCCCAATCAAATGGCATAGTCCATGAAAATTGTTTTGTTGATTCATCAAAATTAAAATTCGATGTCTTGTCATAGTATGAAATTAGTGTAGTATTATACGAATTATTTTGGTACGTGACATTTTGTGTGGAGACATCTCCAACACTGAGATAGGAATCAAATTTTGGCGGATTTGATGCGTCAACAAGCGTGTTAGCATAATCAAGGGCTAGAATTTCCATATGAAAATGATAAAGCCCACCCTCTGTCAATATTGGTGCTATAACATTTACCTTATCATCTTGTGATGTCCATCCACCCAATACCGGATCATGATCACCTTGTACTGTCCAGTGACCAACCTGACCCCCAGGTTCTAATTTTATTGTAAGATATCCCGAGTGAGTGTAAAACAAGTCATTCATCAATAGTTGATCCCCTTTTGTTGCGTTGATAAAAAATGAAACATTGTTTATTGTAGTATTGGTATTTGCATCAAAAAATCTAAATTGTATATACTTGTCACCGGAATTATCAGAGGTTATGACAGGAGGGTTAACTTTGATGAAAAGTGTAATGACTCTGTTTCCAATGTTTGCCTGTACATTTTCTTGAGTAAAACCATCTCCATATGCTTTTTGAGGAATAAATGGAACTGAAGATGATAAAATTATCAAGCCAAGAACAAGTGATAATATGCTCTTGACATAAAGTCGCATCAGTTAAAAAAAGACCTACAACCTATTTAATTCTTGGGCATCAAACGTGCTTAACATAAAATTATTAACGAGATAAGATAAAATTATAAAATGAAAAGATGGTTAAAGATATCATCGGTTTTTTCAGTATTGGCCATAATATTGGTTCTATATTTCATATCAAGCTCAGGAATTTATCATTCAAGAGATGCAGCATTTGCGCAGAGTTCGTCACTTACGATAATTTCACTCTCAAGTGACAACAAGCTGATTAGTGGAGGTCAATTTGTAATATCACCCAATCCATTTACTGGTACAGGAAATTATACAATCAAAGATAATTCTCCTGACGATACTGCAAAGGACAAGAATGGTGTAATCATTTTGTCAGGAATAACAAATGGAAATTACAATGTAATCCAGACGGGCACTACACCAGGATATGGTGTTGACCAAATTCAAAAAATAGTTCAGGTGAATAATTCATCAGGTGTTGTTACTTTTACTGATCTTCCTGCCAATGATGCTACAATATCTTCAGCCTCTACAAGAAGTGTTACCTACACAACCAAGTTTGAATGTGGATCAATATTTGCAGGAGAGGGACCATTAAGACCAGGCCATTATGACACAGATATCAGTTTATTTAACAAGCAAAGATTCCAGATCCAAGCTCTTTGGAATTCTGTACCTACCAATGGCCCAAGTTCAAATGCCATTTTACTGAAGATGGATTCTGAGACATCAAAGAGTATAACTTGCCAAGACATTAGAGCCACGCTTGGAAACAATAATGAAAATTTCATCGAGGGATTTACCATTATCAATGTTCCATTGGATTCAACATTTGGTAGCGGGATAACAGTGACAAATCCATCTTCAAACGATATTAACATATTAGATGTTCAGGCATTTTATACTGCAAATGCATTGGATATTCTTCCTCATGAGGTAATTATAGATAAAATTTCATTTTACATAATACAAGACGGCAGCGGAAAGATCCCAGCCAACATGATGCAAAAAACCCTTGACATTTCTATGCCATCTGGCCTAAATCAAATATCAGATACTGAAAAGAAAGTAAAGGATGTTCTTGCTAAACAATATACTCTTTCTGATGATGACTTGTCAAAAATTGTGATCAGGATAAAGGATGTATCAGTTGGAGTTGGGGTCTTGATAGATGATCATGCCATATCATTATCTACAGTCAAGCCAGAATTAGACTCTTAAAAGAAAAATAATAAAAAAGAAAGTTAGAGTTTAGAGTTTTGGAATTCTAGTCTTTGCAGCAAATACTACCATGCTCATTACAGCAATTGCAAGAACTATTGATGCTACTGGACCAAATTCTGGTACAGTTGCATTACCTGATGTTGTAGTTGTTGTAGTGTTTGCAGTTGTAGTACTGGTTGTGGTACTAGCTGCTCCTACAATTACTTGACCTGTCATCCAAGGATGAACAGTGCAAAAGTAATCGTATGTGCCGGCATTTGCAAAAGTAAATTGGAATGTACTGCCTGGTTTGATCAAATTACCGCTATCAAACA
>JARCRW010000037.1 GCA_029850515.1 Nitrosotalea sp.
TTTCATTGGTATTATAATATCCCCACTTCAAGTGTTTGGGCAGCTTGACTCGATCCTAGATGATACCAATTCCAATTTGTCATCACCGCAAGATATGAGCAGTTTTACGATATGGATTCCAAGCAAAATGATCAGCGGTCATGATTATGAAGGAATGGTACTTTTAGACAAGCCAGCAAACCAGCCAAGTATTTTTTACTTGTCTTCAAATGATAAATCGACATTACAGATACCGCTCTCAATAACGATACCTCCGTCAGAAAATCATGGAATATTTGCAATCAAGACACTCAAAGATGGGAATGCTACGGTATTTGGTGCATTAAACGGGAACTTGGCTCAATGTGCCACCGTGGTTTATACTTCAAATTCACAACCATCCAAATTACAAATGATAGTTCCAACGTCTACAACCAAGGCACAAGATATGCAATCATATGTTTTTTCAGAAGATAAATTTGGATTGCCAGTGCCAGTTGATGCAGATACTGAAATAACTGTAACAACATCATCTATGATAACCGCGCCGCAAACTGTAACCATGCCAAAGGGACAATATTATACCACATTACCATTATTTACAAAAGGCAGTGGTATTGTTTCAGTATCATCAGATAGTTTGGGTGTTGCAACTGCAAATGTTACAAAAATTAGTGACACTGTAACAATCAAGCTAGCTATAGCCCCGGATACAGCATTGCCAAATTCACTTTCATATTATTACATGTGGTTGGAAAAAAATGGATTACCATTCAAGCCCCCCTATACAATTCATGCAACACTTACATCAAGTGATACAAATGTTGCAAGGTTTGGAAATAATTACGATGTCACACATTTTAACGACATACTTTATTCTACTACAATACGGGATGGAGTTGCAAAAGGTTTTGTGTATACACGAAATGTTGGAAGTACAGTAATTTCTGCAAGCGTAGACGGGTTTGGTGCAGCAAGTGCTAACCTCATAGTTGGACCATCAACGAACAATCAGGTAACAGGACAAAACATCACAAGTTATTGTAGTGTATTTGCACCATGCAAACCAAACATGGTGAAAATTTGGACATATCCAACTACATTTGATGATTCTGGATATGGCATAGTTGGACTATATCATCAGATAAACCAATCAGGTTCCAGTACAATCATTCCACTCGTTGCAGACAGCAGCACGGTCCAGTTGTCATCAAATGGACCAGATACAAATTATGACAAACAAATCAACATGATACCCACACGCATACCTGGAAGTAACGAGGAAACAGGGATCGCACAAGCTGTAGAATTTGCCATACAGGGGGGTGGAACCGGAAACTTTACCATGACTGCATCAGGCCCGGGAGAGATACCAGGCACTGCAAATTTCAGTGTCCTGCCTAGATATGATGACTCGTACAGCATCAAGATAACTCCGCTTCCAACCAAGGCGGGAATAAATCAAGATCTCGGCATAATGTACATCGCAGACAGTACAGGTGCAATGGTGGAACCGTCAAATGTTTTTGCAGAACCACCAAAAGTAGACATCAAAAGTACAGTCCAGAATATGCCAAAGACACTGGATTTTACAACAACTAACATGATACTCAGTGGGACAATCACTAAAAAATCAGAACTAGTAGCTTCAATTCAAGGAATTCCATCTTTGGCAATTTCAATTGCTCCTCTGGATGTTGCAACAAACATAGAATTTGAATTACCGCCAAAAGTACACGTTGGAGAAAAATTCCCTTATGTTGCATACAAAACAGATGCGTTTGGAATTCCGTTAATGAGAATTATACCAAATGATATATCTGCAATAACTGGAGTAAGCTTTGATCCTTCTGGCAGATACATGTCGGTAAATACGGAAGGAAGAATAACAATGGTAATAATCTCAGAGGATGGAGCAATCAAGCAGTCAATCAATTCGTTTTACAATGACATGAATGTAAACACAGATGCAAACTCGACAATCTTCAAAGTAGGGAAGGACAATATTTTCAATATAAAATCAGATACTAGTAATGTAATATACGAGGTACAATCCATTTTTCCTGTTATCAAAAAAGGGGATGGCAAATATTCCATTACACCGTCAAGAGAACAGAATTTTGATGTAACTGTATTTGCACACAAGGATGGATTCAGACCAATATCGGAAACATTACATCTTGTTTCAAAGAAAATAATTGACATAACAATGGTTGCAAAAGGAAATGATGGAACACAGTTACACATCAGTCCAAAGTTTACTGTTAATAATTATTCCATTGCACAAAACACGCCATTTACTACAACAGTAAATGCTGGCAATACCGACATGGAGTTGCCACCAAAAGTTATTTTACAAAACAAAAACTATGTTTTACATGTAATAGATATTGGAGACCAGAGTTATACGGAAAATAAAGTACAAACATACCTAGAAGATGACTCGAACATAATTGCAACATATGACTTGGTCCTAAGTGTGAATGCAACAGACGCGATAGGCGGAGGATTTTACTCATATGGGAACACTGTCACACTGGATGCCCCAGAGAAATGGCAAGCCTCATTTCTTGTAAGGCAGGTCTTTGATCACTGGGACGGCACCAATCTACCATTTGATTCCAAGACAAACAATGTCAGTTTTACAGCAAAAGACGATGTATTTGCAACTGCGATCTACAGGCCTGATTATACATATCTGATGCTAGTAATAGCTGGGCCAATCACAGTAATATTTGCAATGAAAAAATACAGTACCATCTCTTGGTATGCAAGAGAGATAAATGATAAACTGGAAAAATTTATCCCAAAATTACACATAAAGAAAAACATACGAAGATAAATTTCATGCACCATGACAGATGATATCATGTTTGATAACGATAGATTACCTTAAAATCTGATCATATCCCTTCATAAGGTATTGTCACTTGCAACCCGGATGAGTACATCAAATGATACAACAAAACAAGCCTCTGATTATTACTATGACTATGTCTTCAACTGGTTTGATTTTGCATTGAAATACAACTCGGCACTCTTTGATGCAGGCTCAAAGGCACTAGATACTTTTTTTAGTTCAAGGGAAGGAACTGCACAGAACATTGAAAAAAACATCAGATCTTCTTTTGATTTTACGCTTCGAGATGATCTAAATGATGATGCTTTGGCATCAAGCATGTCCGACTATGTTAATTCTTGGATGCAATTGTGTGGTCTTTTTGGATATGGCCAACTCACTTCCAATTTTTACGATTTTATATCATATGCAAACAGAATGCTAGAACCACTGAGGGACAATATCAGCAGAACGCCATCTGATATTATCAATTGCTCCGAGACTTCTTGTGAAACACCAATCTTGAGAGACAACACCAACAGGACACCATCTGATATTGTAGAGATGAAGGGAGGCTTCAAGATACGTCACTATAAATCCGACTTGGCACCAAAACACAAGACGCCTCTGCTAGTGATATATTCGCTTATCAACAGACACTACATTTTGGATCTTCTACCCCAAGTCAGTGTCATAAGAAATCTCCAAAAGCAAGGCTTTGATGTTTACACGACGGATTGGGGAACTCCAAACTCATTTGACAAGGATCTATCCCTTGAGACATATGCCGAAAAATACATAGGAAGCACGGTGGAAAAAATCAAGGAAATAAGCGGATCCGAAAAAGTATCATTGTTTGGTTACTGCTGGGGGGGACTATTCGCTCTTATCTATTCAGCTACACATCAAGAAAATGTCAAGAATCTGATTTTGCATGCTACTCCGGTCGATATAGAAAAGGAAAAGACAATAATAGAAAACTGGACTGCTCATCTCAATGCCGATAACCTGGTAGATGTATGTGGAAACATTCCTGGCTGGCTCCTCAATTTGGCATTCGTTCTACGCAATCCCGTGGAGACAATGCTAAAGTATCCCAGATATTTTAGCGAACCACGAAGCCTCGATGAAATAACCCAGTTTTTTGCAATTGAGACATGGCTATACGACAGCAGGCCGATAATAGGAGAAGTTTATCGTGAGATAGTGGACCAGGTATACAAGAAGAATCTGATGATACAAAATAAGATGAAGGTGGGTTCTAAAATAATCAATCTCAAAGACATATCAATACCAGTCCTTGACATAGTTGGTACCAAGGATGATCTGGTACCCCCATCATCAAGCAAATCTGTACTTGATGCAATAGGTAGTACAGACAAGAGACTCGTTGAATTTCCAACAGGCCATGTTGGTTTGTGTATAAGTACAGCAGCACATGAAAAATTATGGCCAGAAGTTGGAAAGTGGCTTGCACAAAGATCTTGAGTAACATGTAATACGTTTTCACTTGGAATTAACTCAATCATAGTTCCCAAAAAATTCATCAATATTTCAAAAGGCATTATACTCGGATCTTGACTGGATATGCATTATGGTATTTTTATTATCTTGCAATCCGTATACGATGATGAGAAATTCCATGTGTTCAATCAGGTGATGGGGAAAAATTATTGATTAAAAAATAATAAAACTTTGAATGCCCAAAGTGTGCTCAAGATTAGATATTTCAATGAATCCGCTCTAATCATTAATCGATACCACTAGATTCAAACTAGTTCATTAATTAATCCAATCTTCGTAATCTTCAAACAAGTTTTTATAAAATTCTATTTTAGAGTCTTCAGAATCTGACAATATTGTATGGATGTGTTTCACAAAATCTGTAACTGTGATTATTCCAAGCGGTAGTTCACCATCTACAACAATCACTCTTCTGATTTTTTTATCAAGCATTTTTTGTACTATGTCATTTACTGGAGTAAGGGGAGATACGACTGTAATGGGGGAAGTCATGATTTTGCTTGCTACAAGTTCGTGAGGTCTTTTGTCTGGTACAATAACTTTGGATAACAGATCTCTTTCTGTTATCATGCCTTGAAGTTTTTCATTTTTTGTAAGCACTATGCAACTGACATTGTTTTTGTCCATTATTTTTGCAACCTCCGAGACAGAAACAGTTGCATCAAGAGTAACAAGTTTCTTACTCATTATGTCAAGTGCAGTACTCATGAATGATCATTCCAATGTTTGATATAAAATCAACCCGTAAAATTATCATGGTTGATAATAAGAAAACCAAAGGAACAAACAACAAGAGGATCTAAGGATTACCTCATTGGACTTATCGAGTACTCAAAACTAGAAAATGTTTTATGTACCAATGCATTCAATGACGTTTTTTACTAATTTGATGTGATAATCATGATCATCTTTAATGGCTATGACATCTGTAATAGAATAGATGTCAGAAAAAACCGTGGAAACAATGGCAACAATAGAAAATGTAACAAAAAAGCAACTAATCGAGGCAATCAAGACAAGCAAAAATGAACATGATTTATCTGGACAAAAAACCTCTACTTCTATGCCTAATGTAGTGAAAAACAACACTTCGGAGATAATTGAAAAGATTGATTCTAAAATTCCGACATATGTTCAACTTTATTCTGACCTATACAAAAAATATCTGCACATGGCAAACAATTTCTGCACCACCTCTTGCTTGGCTCAAAAAGAATTCTTTGATAAGATGGGAGTAAATAATGCAATGCCTACTATGTTTGACGCCTATTTGGGATCTGTCAAACAAATGGTTCTACTTCAAATAGACATGAACGAAAACATGATCCAGTCTTACGTATCTCATAGGCTTACAGTATTGGACTTTTATGATCAGATGATGAATAGGAACATTACCAATTTTGCAAAGATGTTTTCTTTGTTTAATGACCACACAAAATAGTGTACAAAAATCACAAAAGATATGTAAAAGATGTAAAACAGAATATGATGAAGACACAGGTTACCCCATCTGTAATTATTGCCTGAAATATTTGGATAATTGGGAATAAAATTAAGGATGAAATTGTTTAGGGCAAGTCTTGTACGTCTAGGGTATGAAATCCGGCGGTTCGTGATATTGAACTAATTTTAGTAAATCCATACCAGTTTTTAAAATAGAATATTTCTGTAAATTGTGAGTTCTGGCAAGTCTGACATAACAGTTCTAGGTTTTAACGACAATGGCCTGACGGCAGGAATACCGCGAAATGAACAGATACACACGGGAATCTTTGGCGAGGTGGGCTCAGGCAAAAGTATTGTGGATACTATAATGATAAACCAAAACATAAACAGAGATGAGGGATTTATGCTTGTTGACCCGCATGGAACATTGGCACAAGATGTTCTAAGAATGATTCCGGAATCAAAAAAGGACCGTGTGATCTATATCAGTTTAGATACGGTGCGCTTGTGGGGGAAAATTGTAAAAATAAACCCACTTGAGGTAAAGAGTGGAGGAGACAGGTATGTTGTTGCCATGAATCTTGTAAATGCATTGCGAAACATATATCATGATTCATGGGGTCCGCAGCTTGAGGCCTTGCTAAGAAATGGCACAAATGCTCTAGTAGAGATAGAAGATTCAACACTTAGAGATCTAGTTAAAATAATTACAGATGAAAGAATGCGTTCTATTTTTATAAATAAAGTCACAAACAGAGATGTCAGACATTTTTGGAATGTCTTGTTTCCCCAACAGTATCAAAAAGATGCAGGTCGTTCAGCATACAACAAACTTGACAAGATCTTGTCAACTCCACAGGTTGCGGCAATACTTGATACTGCAAAATCAACGATTGACTTTGGAGATATAATGGAATCCGACAAGTGGGTGATAGTAGATTTGTCCAGTGGAGGCTCTGATGACGTGATATCGTTTCTTGGGACGATTTTAATCAACATGGTCTATGTAGAAGCAAGAAAGAGATTTGGAAGGCCTGTTGGTATGACAAAACCATTTTTCATGTATATTGATGAGGCACATCTTTTTGCACCATTTGCGCTCAGGGAATTGCTAAACACCATGAGAAAGGCAAACATGAAGGTAACAATTGCGACACAAACCATCAATACATTTCCAAGGGAATTTGCAAAGGAGATATCTGCCCTAGTTCGTACGCTAGTTTGCTTCAAAGTGGATTTGGAGACTGCAAATATGTTCAAGACGGTAATGCCTGTATCAGTAGAGCAACTCACATCCATGACTCAGGGAAGATTTGCCTTTTATTCACAGGGGAATCCACCTCATACTGGATTACTAATAGCAGTTCCAATAGTTGATAGAAAAAAAGATTGGAAAGAACTGGCAAGATATAGTGTGGAAAAGTATGGCGAATCAACATCTCTTGAAAGATATGTCATGCCAACAAAGTCACAACACCCCTCGCCACAAGTGACACCACTTGAGGCAACAATCTTGCTCTTGCTGTATAATGAAAATAGGGACATGACAAAAGATGAGATCTACGAATTTATTTACAAAATGTTTCCAGTAGATAAACGAGATGTTTTTTCAAAACTCGATGATATACTAGTTAATCAATTACGTCTGGTAGAGCGTAAAAATATGATATTTTACGATGGCGCTGACAAACTTGCTATTAGTTATGTGCTGTCAGGCCTTGCGTACAATAGTTTTTTCTCACAAACTGCAATAGGAAGACGTGCAGGATCTCCATTACACCAGACTACCATATTTCTGATAATGAATATGCAGCAAAAGACATTCAAATTTTGTATTCCCGATCTTGGTGACAAGGGAGAACAACGACCAGATCTTTTAATATTTGAGCCACAAAGACGCAAGGCTTCAAAAGGGATAACTTGTGATCCTCTGCATTGGTCTGAAAAAATAATTGCAGTAGAAGTAGAGATAGATCCAACAAAACATGAATCCCAAGTTGTTGAGAATTTCAGGAAAAACTTTGAACTTGGGTACGATGTATGGTTCATAGTTTTCTCAGACAAGTACAAACAATATGTTGTGGATACAATGAACAAGAATAACATTGCCAAGCAGTTTTATAATATTGCAATCATCTCACCTGATGCAGTAGGGCGACTTGGTAACATACAGAACAATTCTATATCTTGCCTAACTGGGGAGGAACTTGAGGTATATAATGTGCTAAAAAGTAATGGTACGGCGCAATCTGTTGACTACAAAACGGGACTTTCTGCATGTGATGTAATGAAAATTTTATGGAAACTTGAACAAAAAGGTGTGACAGAACGCGGCTATGTTGAGACTGGGAATATTGAATTTGACTTGGAAAGAAAAGACATCGCCCAGGTCAAAAGACCGGAATATCTCGTACCAGTAGAGGAGGGCAAAAAACTTGGTGAAAATTCGGATTCTCATAATTTAGAAACAGAGAAGAAAAATGATACGGCTGCATCATCCGATGCGAATGTCCAGCAACTGGCAGGATTTGATTTTTCAAAACTCAGCAATCAAGGGTTGAAGGACTTGGTATTGGATCCAGAATGTGGAACCTTTGCAAAGACGCTTCTTGAAAATAGGGGAAACTATGTGTATGTGAAAAATGGCAAGGTAAAGACAAGAAAAAAATCACGGTGACACTGTATGGGCAACTAAAGTACAACTTTGTCTTTCTGTTGTTGAGCAAATGCATCCAATGAATTGGAATTGGGCTTGTTGTGGACTTTCTCAACATGCACTTGGAATCCTTCTTGTGAGTAAAAAACAATATTGCATTCTTTACATGTGGGCATGCAATAACTAGGAATGATTTTCGATTTAATGGGTGTGATTGAAATTCAGCTATGTTGTAATCAATAATTATTTGTTATAACTCTTGGTCTGATCCTGTCTTTTTGGAATCTTTCCAATGTCAATCGTAGTGATTATCACAGTGGATATGATTATGATAAAAGTAATCTCGGTATAGACCTTGGCATGTGGAACTCCAAACGTGAGGGCAAATGTGGAAAGTACTGCAGCTGCCAATCCTCTTGGTATCATAGACCTTATCACTTTTTTATCAAATTCGGGAAACCTTGAAGTAAACAAGGCTTTGGTAATTATTCTCCTAGATAGATAAAGTGCAATTGCAATTATTATCCCGACTATCACATATCTTAGCTGACCGAATTCTGCAATCAATCCAACAAACACAAAGAAAAATGACCTTACCAGAAATGTCACCTCGTCATGAAATGTATCTTCCATGGAGATCTCTGGCATGCTAAACTTGAGATATCTTGAAAGCGTTTTTCTGTTACCTAATACCAGTCCAAAAATTAGAGCTGTTAATGCTCCTGATTCGCCAAGTGACTTGGCAGCGAAAAAAAGTACAAACAGTATGGCAAGTGTGAGCATGTATGCGTGCTTGATATTTGAAATCTTGGAGAAACCATAAAGCCAAGGTATGCCAATTCCAAATCCAAGTCCAACGCCAACTATGATCTCTCTTCCAAAATCCAATCCCAGTAAACTAAGGCTGAAATGCCCTGATGAAATAATGTCAAAAAGCAAAAAGGCTCCTATGGTAGCCATGATATCGGTCATGGCAGATTCTAAAATCAAAATTGATTTGGTGTCTTCAGTAATTTGCAGTCTCTTTACTATGGCAAATACTACTATTGGACTAATTCCACCTAAAATGGAACCGAGAAGTATTGCGCTTATCCACTGCCAGCCAAAAATATAGACTGCAAGAGATGAAACAATGGCCAACGTCGCTAAAAAGCTTAGTATTGCAACAAGCAGAGAATAATGTGCAGTTCTGATTACTGTCTTTATGTCAAGATTGAGGCCTCCGTCAAACATTATGATGATGAGTGCAAGAGATGAAAAATATGGAATAATTCTAATGATGGTGGAAGAATCCACTATGCTAAAGATTGGACCTAGGACAAATCCCACAACTGTAAGAAAAAGAACTTCTGGAATTCCTGTCTTTCTGAAGAAGGCTTCTCCTGCCACACCGACAAAAATTATGACTCCTACAGCAAGAAGAATGACTTGAGCTGATGCAAGGTTAGTACCATGAAACACTGTCTGCGCAAGACTATGATTTATTCTAGTTATCTCTGTTGTAATAATGTTAGAATGTAAAGCCTGGTTTATCGATTCTGAGAAATTGGTTGTTCCAGTTACTGACGTTGCATATCTGATCAAATCTTGGAGGGTCATTTCATTTGCATTAAAACTTTTTAATATGCGATAAAATTACTTGAGAAATCCATTATGACGACATTTTTTCTTACACGAAATAAAGAGTTATTTTTGTAATTTTCATTTACTTTTGTTTTCATCATGTATACTTCATACAAATCAACTTTTTTCATACATATTCATTATTGATCTAATCTACTTGCTGTGAAACTTTACGTATATTCCACCAGAACGTTGTTCCATCCAGGATAGATTTTGATCTACACGTCTTGTTCTTTTTACATCGTTAATTTCTTGCATGCACTTCTTTTCAATGTTGTAATATTTAGAGAATGATGATCCTTGTTACGTTACCATGTTACAGAAGACTTATCTCCTATCAATTTTTGACAAATTTCTCTTGCGGTGCCTCTTACATGCTGAGAAATCCATGTCTTGTCTACTTTATTATCTAAAAGTTGATCCAATTAGTTTCTGATTAAATCATGAGATGATTCATAGATTAAGACAAACGTAACATTGTTAATCAATTGTATTATATTTGAAAACAATTCATAAAAACATGGATAAAATATTTGCCTTGCCTCCAACTATTTTTGTTGGTACGATTGCAATGCTGTATGTTTTCCAAATGGTTAGCTCGGGAGAATTTTCACAAAATCTAATTAATAACAAGATTGAATCAATAGCAAATAAAGATAATCTTGCAGTGCTGAATGTAAGTGAAAGTATAGACTCTCATGCAGTTATGCATCTTTCAACTGTATTATACAATACTGGTAATGCTCCAATCAGTGACATTAGATTTTCAATGGAAAATATGGGATTACTGGGAAGTCCCTATGACAAGTCTATGATTACTACGAATTTGAATCCTGGAAAAACTGCATCATATGATGAGATTGTCATGCCTGTTAGAGGAGATCCAAGTATAGGAACAAAGATGCCAGTGACAATAGAAGGCATGTTACAAAATGGTAAAAACATTGTTTTGTATGCTAGTACCATAGTGGGTAAAACAGATTGATAAGATAAATCATCATCACGGTATCTTGAAGTAGGCGCAAGAAATTTTTCGATGACGTTTTATTGATGAAAAATGTGTACAATCTACTGATCTTATGATCAGTTGATGATTCATGCCTTGGTATTATCCACGGTTGGTTTGAGCCTTTGATTAACGTAAAATATCAGAAATACGGTTACCTATTGCAAGGATAAAGACTAGGTACTACTTTCAATAGGTTATGAAAATGAGGAATCAAAGGGGAAAACAATGAAGAGTTCTAAGGATCTATCCATATGACAAACTAATTGAGCATATTTCTCAAGTTAAAACTAGATTGTCGTCTCTAAGGTAAATTTTGTATGTCTAAATGAGAAATTGGAATAAACTTGCTAGAGATTTAGTAATCTATCTGTAATTTATGACCTCACGTGAAATTATGTATCAAATGTGATGATAATTGGGCCTTGAAAATACGAAACAAGATTTTAACCGGATTTTTGTTAATTGTGCCTACCATCCTAGTTTTCTCATTCATTCAATTTTACTACACAGATCAATTGCAACAAGTAGCAAATAACGATAGCCTTGATCCTGTGATAGCAAAGCATGATGTTGATAATTTAGTACAGATATTGTCTAGTTTTCGTGTTGTTAGAGATGTAATATTAATTGCCGAGGTTTTAATAATTGCGGTATTTGTATCACGTTCCATATCTCAACCAATAGAACATCTTGCTGATTCGTGTGCAAAGATAGATCCAAAAAATCTACGGCCACTTCAGGGTGGAACTAAAAATGAGATTGGCAAAGTCATATCTGCCATAAATTTGATGATCGATCGCATAAATCAAAATGAAAAGGAGATAAGATCACAATATGAACATCTTCAATTACAAAATCTTAGGATTCAAAAATTGGCATCTGTTGGAGAATTAGCCGCACGTGTATCGCATAATTTGAGAAACCCTTTATCTGTCATCACTGGTACTATCGGAATCATTGAACAAACTGCTAAACACATGGACGAAGCTACAATATCGCGACTGAAAAGAATCTCTGATGCATCTTCTAATATGAAAAATCAAATAAACGGTGTGTTGACATTTGTAAAAGAAAAACCACTTGATATTGCAGATAATTCCTTAAAACAAATTCTACACTCTGCTTTGTCGAACATTCACAAACCTGAACTCATAACTGTGTCATTACCTGAAAACGATGTTTCCTTCAAGTGTGACGATAACAAATTACAAGTTGTTTTCATGAATCTGATAGATAATGCAGTACATGCCATTGGAGAAAAAGGTACGATCAAAATTCAAGCTAATATTCAAGGCAAAGATCTTATCATAGATGTAGAAGATTCTGGACCGGGTATTTCAGATGATGTTCTTCCAAGAATATTTGATTCACTGTTTACTACAAAGGAATCCGGGACTGGGTTGGGTTTGTCATACTGCAAAAGTGTAATTGAACAACATGGGGGGAAAATAACCGTTAAAACAAAACCTACCGTATTTACTATTTACTTGCCTAATGTAATTAAATAACAGGCCTGAAATGTAGATTTAAGACAAATTAATGTTGAGTATATTAAACTAATTTAATCCCAACCTTGGCATATGATATTCCAACTGACAAGGAAACGGTACATCTATTCCACTTCTACGATAATCCTGAAATGTGTTGTGTTTCATGGTATTTAGAAAATGATAAATCATCATAAGTGCATTTTGTTACGGAAGACTTTTCTTCTCTTACTGTATTCTAATATGTAATGTCACTACATCTAGACCATGTTGGGTTGTGCAATTCCATCCTATCTATTAATAAAAATATCCAATCTATTGCATTAATCAACAGACAGGGAAGGGCAGTTGAAAAAATCTCAAGACCTGGATTTACAAACCAATTTCCAGATTACATGAGTGAGATGTTCTTCATGCAGTGTGTTCTCCAAGTGTCCATGGGCGGTGACTTTGATGAACATTTTGGCCCAATCAACTATTACATATCTGAGAGGAATAATCTTACAATGCTCACCTTCCCTATGGACGATCACATCATTCTTGTAACAATAAACAAGAATGCTAGCCCAATATCATTAGCTAGGAAGATTGTAAATACTATTGATGACTCAAAAGCAACCACGTGATACCTGATAAAATCACTTTATGTGATAGGATGAGACAGACTAGGATCATTACCTGTCTGAATCCAAGATTTTAATTCTTTAATACTCTATGTTTTTCTACAAAAACTCATGTTGATATCAAGATCAAATAAGCAAGTACGATTGCTGCAAAGATGACAAGACCTATGCTTGCTAAATACATGATAGGATGTCTAGGAATGTAAGCACCAGCTTCGATAGATTTCTGAGCTTTGAGATAATTCATCAATGCGTAAATTATAAGCAAAATTCCCAGACCAATCATACTCATGCCCAACAAGGTTGATGAGGATTGGGTTGGAAGATTTGATGGAATTGTTTGATTCTTTGTTATGATGCTAAATTCTTTAAGAAATAGACCAAATCTTGCAATTACAAAACCCAGTCCCATGAGTGCAATACAGGTGCGTAACCATGCAAGAAAAGTGCGTTCATTGGCTAGGTGTTCCGTTACTCGATCAGATTTTTTATCTCCTGTAGACATTTGACTGGAACTAATTTTATGTACTTATAAGGTTCTGGTTTTTATCGGATACTGCTACGTCTTTGGTTGCTAACACTACCAAATTATGTTTGATCAACAGATAAGATGGCAACATCTTTGGTCATTTGTAATACTATGTTTGCAAAAACCTGCCATATCCTACTATGCCGTTCTTATTGACATCCCATATTGCAGGTTTTATCCATAAATTCTCATCATTATCAATTTCAAGATAAAGAGTTGCCAACACATTTGATGGTGCGGCTTGAAGAGACGCAGGTCCTGCAAACGCCTTACCGTTTATCATGTTGTACATGCTTCCATGGCATGGACATTCTCCTCTTTTTCTACCTTCTTGTGGCCAGTATTTCCACAAGCACCATAGATGTAAGCAAACCATGCTGTAGGCACGAAAAGCACTGACATCTTCTTTGCTACCGCCAAGTTCATCAGGCAATCGAACAAACTGCCATTTCTTAAATGGTTCTTTATCAAGCACAGGATCGCCTGACAATGGATAAGTAATGACCTCGGAATGATTCTTTGGAAAAGTCTTGACGTTTGCCTGTGTTCCGTCTGGGAGTATGACCTCAGCTTTTATCGGCATTATATTCGAGGGGTTTGGCATGAATTTTCCCCATGGAATAAACGGTGTAAATGCCAGTCCAACTCCTGCAGCAGCCAACAACTTTAGAAAATCTCGTCTAGATACATCGCTCTTGGAAGGTTCTATCTCTATTGGATCCACTCAAACTCACTACCTGTAAAGAAATGACTCTCTCGAAGCGCAATCTGTGTAGACAAAGAATCTTTAATTTGTTGATCAATCATGCTCTTAATACTACTTCTTGGCTTTTATGTCTCCCTATCATTATCTTTGTTTGACACATCTTACTAAAAGGGACTTGTGTATATCTCGAGATATAGCATTCGCACAAAACACTATGGCTATCTTAAACATCTGCTGAACTTGTTGCGGTATTGATATCATAGTTTGACTACCTGTTGCTATCTATAAGGAGAACTGATGATTATCTTGCTTGAAAATTTAGTCAGATCACATGTCATACTTTTTGGGTTACATCTTATTGCTATCATTTACTTTTCTATGTTTTTGCTAATTGACGCTGTTTTGGTTTGCTAAAATAATCTATTATGCATGCTTCATGAGTATAACTATAAGCATTGCAGTGGTTTTGACAAAACCAACAAATACCTTTGCGAAATTTTGGTGATTCTTTTTCTATCATGATGATATAATACGTCATTCCAAGTATTATCTATGATCTCATATTGTTTTTGTCTGCAATCGGGATCATTATATTCTTGAATCACGAGTGTTTTATCAAGAATGTTGGAATTTGTATATCATAATTTACAGGATCCAGAAGAAATATGGTGTTGTTGAACTACAAAAATTATGTAAATGAACTCCCGCGGTATGGGCTTGCAGTAGTTTTTGCATGGTTTGGTATTGACAAATTCTTGATACACCAATACTATGTTTCATGGTTCTCGGCAACAAAAAGTATCATGGTACTTTTACCTTTTCAGGACATCAGCATGTCAGTGTATTCAATCGGAATTGTAGAAATATGCTTGTCGGCATTATTGTTTTTAGGAATTAAAATTCGGGTGGTCTCTTCAGTTGTTATTGTATTTCTTACTGTGATATTATTCACAGCCAAATATCCATCCAGCTTTCCACAAGATATTGGCCTCATTGGTATAGCGCTTGTGCTTGTAATGTCTTCCATGTCTGCCAAGAACAAAAGACAAGAAAATCGCTTCAAATACTCGCGCATAATTACATATTCTGTTTCTCTTGTACTTGTTCTCTGGGCTGCAGATTATTTCCTAAATTATGAAAGACATGTAGGCTGGATCCATCTATTCAGTCCGATTTTTTCAAATCTCGGGACAAATGAAACATTTTATCTCATTGTAATTGTAGGAATTTCAGAAATTTTACTTGCGATATTTTTGATAATAGGGGATCGTATTAAGAACAAATATCCCTTTGTTATAACAGTAGCATTCCTTATCTTTGCTATCTTGACACTCGATCCTCCTATAAATAATCATCAAACCATAGGTCTTATCATGACATCCTTTTGGTTAGGGTATCGTTATTTTGCTAGCAACCTATCGTAAAACAACTGAATGCCACAGTTGCCAGATCAGTACAAGGATGCCAATGTGTGTACTTGGGGCATTCAAAATCTTGCTCTAGATGTAACTACCAATATTCCCAAAACCGATATTGCAAGGATGATGGTTGTTGTACTACCAAATTCTGGAACTGTTTGTAAAGTAAACTTGTCTCCCAACGGGGTAGGAAGAGGATTGAATTCAACCCCCACTATGGATGCAGAAATTTCATAATTTCCAGTTCCAGTAAATACTGGCCCGCTGACCTGATATGGTCCAGTAGTAGTGTTGCTTGGATCCGACTGACCTCCGGTGACACCAATCGCTCCAGATCCACCCGTAAATTCCAATGTTAGATTGCCACTATGGGTGTGCATTTGTTGGTGAAACACTTCCTTGCCATTCTGTGAAATTATAACTAGATAGTCAAGATGGTCAATCTTGTTGGGGGTGATCGAACTACCAAGAAATGCGCTCTGGTTTGAATTAGGAGTAAAATAAAACGTGATGTTATTTGTTTTACTGGTATCTGGCGGAAATGGAAGTATGGTAAGATTGATGTTGTTTCCCTTGAACTGACCACCCGTGTCTCCAAACACATCAATCTGATTTGACATCATCAAAAATGGAGTAAATAAAATCAATGCAAGCGATACTGCATAACCTTGCATATCATCTATACGTTGAGGAATTATTTAAGATAGCAGACTGATCAAGTGTTTGCAGAAATTGCCTACAACCGCTTTCAAGCCTTTTCTTTCAATGTAATTCTGATATCTATGTTCAATAATCATTGGACTACCAAAAAACCACAATTCATGCTCTTGTCACCGATATCTCGCACTCGGCATCCCCATTGAGCATGCACTTTGGTTGAATTATGAGGACTTTTTGCTTGTAATGCGCGGCTGCAGATTCTACTAGACCTTCTGCAAAGTGACACATTCTTAAAGATGAGCAATAGTGAATCACGACATTGTCTTTGCTTGGTCGTGATACTTGTAGAGTGGGAGGATTAGCACCACGAATCTGGTTTCTGACTTCTTTGTGAATGTAATCTTCAGTATGCTCCAGAAAATCCAAGACATCCCATGTATTATCAATATAGTGTCGGAATTGTGCAATAAGGTGAGGTGCTACGAATATTCCAAAATTTCGAAGAAATTGGTTGAGAGGCAGATGGCTCAGTTTGGCTGCTGTTGAAAGAAGTTGCTTTGCTTGCAAATCTGTAGGTATGTCCAAATAAACACCAGTATCTGAAAGATTTGCTTTTAAGAGCCATTCCTGCCATTTTTCTTCTGATCCTGCAAATTGTTGCAAATTAACAAAAATCAGTTTATGCACAGATCATATTTCTAATCAGCGATATTAAAGTATACACAAGTAATAACATGTAGGTGTGGATATCAAGAAGAAAAATTCAAAATCAAACCATGTTCCAGTTCATGAACTTGTAGTTCTATGACAACATGTCTGAGATGGAATTTATGAGACTACACGCATCCTAATCCTTATCGGGTAGAACGTCGTATTATAATACATGATGATGCAAGAAAGTCCAAACGGCATACTGGAAATATTAGATAGTTTCATGAAAGATGATGTCCTCAAAGATTTGTATGAACAAGGCATCATGCCAGTGGAATGCATCATGAGAAGAGATGTGGCGAGTCTGGATCACACCCACACTGCGTACGATGCAGCGATGCTTATGATGGAAAAGGGAACAGAATGTATCGTGGTAACTGCATATGGTAAACTCTTTGGCATGATAACTGAAAGGGATATTATATGCATGGTTGTCGGTCTCAATATACCGCTTAGAAACCTAATCCTGAGTTTTCTAGCCTCAAGACCATTGATATGCATCAGTCCGCATCAAACTGTTGAAGATGCAGTAGAAATTATGAAAAAATACAACATACGTCAACTTCCAGTAGTAGACGTAGACAAGCTTGTTGGGTTAGTTACAGCAAGAGATCTAGCCATGTTCTCATATGTACCGGAGATCAGATTTTGTAAAAACTATCCATTCCACGATGCCCGGATTCAGAAAAATATAATTGAAAAGTTGATTGAATTTGAATAGTCACATGTATACCCTGTGATTCTACCAGCGATGCTACTACGTCTCTGGTTGTAACGCTCCGTAATAGTCATTGATCAACTGATAAAGTAATGGACTTTTTTTTGGCATGAACTTCCTTAATGTGAGGGTTCTTGCTTTCTAGAATCTATCATTTTTAGGTTCTCAGTATTGATACTTTGCATGGCACTTAAATGGTAAATTTTACTTTCTGATTTATTGGCAAAAAGTACAATAAGGAAGATCCTAGTTCCAATGGATGGTTCCAAGGGCTCTTTTCATGCACTGGATGAAGCAATCTGTCTGGCAAGGCAGTTTGGTGCCCAGATAACTGGGCTCTATGTTTTACATGTTGCATATGATAGTCCAGACTTGATTTACGTTCAAGAAACTCAAAACCGTTTAAAAAAGGTTGAAAAATTTCTTGAAAATGCAAAAAAGCAAGTCATGAAAAACAAAATCGTTTTTACGAAAGAAATTTTGTTTGGACAAGAATCAAAAAAGATTATTGATTTTGCTCAAAAAGAAAAGTTTGATCTTATAGTGATAGGGTCAAGAGGATTGGGTCCCATAAAAAGAATGATTCTTGGCAGTGTAGCAAATTCTGTTGTTAACAAATCCAAAATCCCAGTACTTGTTGTAAAATGATGAAACCGTCTGGTTTTTGTGATAAACTTCTTGGTAAATCATTAAGAAATGCAATGTCAAAGGAATTCAGTGTATTTTTCATCGAGTCGCTAATTACAAACTAGTGCAAAAGGTTTGAGATCTGAAGTATGACAAAGACTTGTCAAGTTTTGATACGTCTAGTTGAAGAAAGACTAGACGTAAAAATGATGTATCACGGGAACCGCCTATTACTGCGAGCTCTTGTAGAATCTACTTACCAGGTAAACCTTGAGAATATCATTTACAAGAAATGATGCAACAAGCGAATAAACAATTATTGCAAGCAACGGAATGTACCCTAGTGGACCAAGCTCCCAAAAGCCCAGTATCGATATTGCGGCTACGATTGCGATTTCACTAACAGTCGTAATGAGAAGAATATTGCTCGGCCTTGACTTCCAAAAGTGGCCGCGCTCACGCACTATCATTAGACTAAAGAGTGATTCTATGACCAGATATGAAAAAGTAAAGGTGTAGAGTCTGTGGATGTTACTGCTTAATCCGAAATAGTTCAAGCCTACCATGGTCAGCACCACACCCTCGATCACGGCAAGCATTGCCAGAGGTATTCCAACCTTGAATAACCATGAGGTATCAAGCGAGTCTGGGCTCTTTGAATGTCTGACATTATCTGTCGATATTGACATGGTAGCAAAATCGGCAAAAAATATCAGTAATACCATACTAAATATCGAGATTACAAGACTGTGAGTAAGAAATAACATGGACACGATATATCCAACCATGAAAGTCTTTTTGGTTACCATGTTGAGCACCCAACTGAATATTCTTTGGTAAATCATCCTACCAGTCTTTATGATTGCAAGTATGCCTCCAAGGCCCTCTGTTACAAGCACCGCGCTTGCCGAGTCCTTTGCAATATCCGTTGCATTTCTGACTGCTATTCCAACTTCTGCCTGCTTTAGTGCAGGTGCGTCATTGACTCCGTCGCCAGTCATTCCAACAATATGTCCCCTGCTCTGGAGACTCTTGACTATGGTATACTTGTCTTCAGGATAGATCTCGGCCATGCCACTACTTTCTTCTATCATAGAGCCTGACAAGTTTTGATTCTGCACATCGGGCATTCTGATGATGTTGTCCCCAAGACCTATCTGCGGTGCGATATTCTTTGCGATTGGAAGCGCGTCGCCCGTAAGCATCTTTACTGATACGCCGAGGTCATTGAGCTGCAAGACTGTCTCGCGAGAGTCTTGTCTTATCCTGTCAGCTACTCCTGCAAGGCCAACCAGTTCAAATCCGCCCTCGTGGTTTTCTTTGGCAACTGCTATGACCCTCAATCCTTTTGCTGAGAGGGCATCTGCATCCTTGCTCAAAGATGCGGTGTTCTCATCTGTCATTTTGCAGTAAAAACAGATGGCTTTGAACGAACCTTTCCTTACGTGAAATTTTTCATCAGATCTCTGAACTGTAGATCCTGTCATCCTCGTCTGCGGATCAAATGGCACAAATTCTGTCTGGGAATAGCCGTCTAGTGGGATGTTCGTCTCCTTGGCTGCTGCCAGAAATGCAAGGTCTATGGGATCTTGATTTGCTTCATTTGAAGCAAGTGCACCGTAAAGTATGACATCATTTTTTTCATATCCGTTAACTGGAAATTCTTCTTCAACGAAGAGCTTGTTCATTGTCATTGTGCCAGTCTTGTCTACACAAATCACATCCATTATAGCAGCGTCCTCGCTTGCACTAAGTCTTGTAACAAGAACTCCCTTCTTTGCAAGCACCGACGAACCAAGTACCATGTTCAAAGTGAGCATGGTTGGCATCGCCACAGGTACGGCAGAAACTAAAAGTACTACAGCAAGTGGCAACAACACCACAAACTGGAAACCTGTCAAAAGAGCATAGGCAAAGGCAATTAGAAGGGATATGATAATTATCATAGCAAGTCGTCGTGCAATTTTTACGGTCAGTGCTTCCATGTGCAATTTTGGTTTTGCCAAATCAACTAGTTCGACTGTCTTACCGAAATATGTCCTGATTCCAGTAGCATCAACGATTCCAGTGGCCTCACCACGTTTTACTGTGGAACCTGAATAGACTGGTTCTCCACCGGACTTTTCCACCGTTGCCGATTCACCGGTGAGTACTGATTGATCAACATCAGTGCTTCCACCTACAATCTTTATGTCAGCTGGTAGAATGTCACCTGCTCTGACTCTGATGAGGTCTCCAGGCACAAGCTCTCTTGCAGGAATGACTGACCACATACCGTCTCTCTTTACCCTGCTTTGAATACTCAACCTCTGTTTGAGAGCGGCCATTGCCACACTTGCTTTTCTCTGTCGCATGATGGATATTATAGCATTGGAAAGGAGAAGTGCTACGATGATGATTGTATCAGGATACTTGCCCAAGAACCATGTGAGAAATGCGGTAGCTTCAAGCATCCATGGAACAATGCCCCAAAAGCACTTTACTAGTGTTATGAGAAAATGCGTCTTTTTCTCCGGGACCTCGTTGTAGCCATATTCTGCCAACCTTTTTTTGGCCTCTTCAGTTCCCAGTCCTTTTTCTATGTCTGTTTTGTCGTTTGCTAGTGTGCCCACGTTTCTCACCATGTACTCGATTATAAATTATGATTCATAACATGGAATACAGTAATGTTTGTCATTTACGATGGCAAGCGAGAAAGCCCTAACCCTTTAGGGTCGGGAGTATGTCAGATGTTATCAATCCTGATATTTTTACTGTGGTTATAATATCTGAGAAAACAAACAACTAGCATGACTAGCAGATATGTGTGGATTGGATTGGCAATATGCCTATTCTTTGCTGGACTGGGCATGGGCTATAGTATTTTCATTAACACTTACAATCCGTATGCAATAATGGGAAACCCTGCTATGTTCAGTCAGATGATGGGGAAAAATCCACAGTTTTCTGGTCAGTATATGGGGTACATGATGCAAAACCCACAATACATGAACCAATGGATGTCGCAAAATCCACAGTATGTGGGTCAGTGGATGGGATCGATGATGCAGGATCCTCAACTACGACAACAAATGTATAACTATATGTTACAAAATCAAGATTTTATGTATGAGATGATGAAAAATCCAAATTTTCAAAATAATTACATGGGTCCTTGGATGATGCAAAATAATTTTACCTATCATGGCATGATGTGGAGAAAGTAATCTAGTATTCTAATTTAATAGTGGAATGCGCCATTGAATAAAAAAATTCTAACAATCATGATAATAGTTGTTGTATCTATAATATTTACAACTGCATATTTTCTGCCTACTAGTTACAAGAATACCGTTAACCAAACTACCAACACGACTGAAGGTTTCAACCAGACTGCAATGCTAGAGCGCGGTAATATGGCAATGGGATTCAATCAGACCAAGATTCATCATCACTTTATGGCTTCTACCACGGGCGGTGAAATTATGATAATGTCATCTAACATGAGTGACATACAAACAATAAATGAAATAAAAAACCATGTAAAAGATATTCAATACGAATTTTCTCAGGGAAATTTCACCAAACCATTCTATATTCATGCCCAAATTGTTCCAGGTACTGCTGTGATGACTGCAAAAAAGGATTTGATTCATTATTCAATAAAAAATATTGACGGGGGCTCTATTCTAATTTTAACTACCAATGATACTGAACTCCTTAATGCAATACAACAATTCATGAACTTTCAGTCAAGCCAGCACATGAATCATTAATGAGAATAGAATCAAAACAGGGTGTGTGTTGTTTAAGTAGATTTTCATATGTCGCTTAGACTAATGCAAAAGAGATCTTGATGTAGACTGGAATACTTTAGAAAAGTGTTTAGTACATAATTCTAGTTGCTTGGAACAAATCAAAAATGAAACAGGGATTGCTAACGCAATAAAAAAGATTGTAACTGTGGTTCACAATACTGAGACAATATTACAAAACAGGTGATACTATGTGGATGCTAGATTAGATAAAAAAATTTGAAACCGGGAAGATGGATTTTGTAGGACATCTCATATTCCAGATAGGGTTTTAGCAATTATGAATAATGCAACTGCAACCAAAAGAATTGAAAACACTTTGGAAAGTTTTTCTCTTGGAAGTTTTACAGAAAGTTTCGTTCCTACAAATCCTCCTCCTATGCCACCAACAATGAAAAGAACCGAAACAAACCACTGAATCTGAGCTTCAAGAGAATATCTTATTGCAGTAGTTAGGCCAAAGGCACTTACAGGTAGGAGTGAAGTTCCAATGGCATCTATTATGTTCAAACCTGCGGAATACATTAGGGCGGGAGTGATCAAAAAGCCTCCACCGATACCAAAGTAGCCTGCTGTAACACCCACCGCAAAACCAATGATGATTATTTTCTTTTTGTGTAAAAGAAATATGTGATGTTTGTGCTGCAGTTCGGTGGGTAGAATCGTTAACTTTCTTTTCCACATTGTAACTGCTATGGCTATCATGAACAAGCCAAATAAGAGCAAGAGATGTTTTGAGGGAGTAAGCAGGCCAAGCTGGGCTCCAATTAACGCACCAAATATGCCGGGAATTGCAAAGACAAAACCTTCTTTGATTTTAACATGTCCGAATTTCTTGTGGTGTATTAGATTGGTCAGGGCATTTACAGCTACAGCAAGTGCTGAAGTTCCAAGTGCAACATGTGGTTCAATGCCTATGGCATAAATTAAAAGAGGGACAGCAAGTATGGAACCTCCGCCTCCAACCACCCCTAGACTGAATCCTACTATGATCCCAGATATCATGGAAAGAATGATAGTGATTGGTGAAAGTTCTAAACTGGAAATTTGAGATAAACTCAAAGTGGAAAGAGAAAAAACGAGGGAGATTAATTCCATGTGCTATTGACCCGGATCTAGGATGTTGGTATGGCACATCTATTTGGACCAATCTCCAAATTTGCAACTTCCAAGACAGGTACTGGTTGAGACGACCTGTTTATCTGGATTATTTTTTCATAATTCATCGGTTTTGGAAGTGTCGTACTGGCAACTTTTTCTATGAAACTATCGTGCAAGAGTTCCAATATTGGCAGATTCTTTGCTTCTCTGATAGTGGTATAATGGATGCCGTTTTTAGAACCAGACTGCTCTCCGTGATGAGCTGGAAGAACAATCACCTCGTTTGGCAAGGTAAGAATCTTTTTGTGCAGTGTATCATACAAGTCATTTGCAAACTCGTTTGCATTATTTCTCAAATCAGGTCTTCCTATTCCTTCTACAAAAAGAATATCTCCACTAAAGACATATTTTTCATTCAAGACATAGGACAAGCTTCCTGCCGTGTGTCCTGGAGTATGAATTGCTCTGATCTTCGAATCTCCGACAATTATAATATCACCATCTCCAACTCTGTTACTTTCAAAATCATATTGTTCGTACTTGCTCATGTATAGTTCAGAGTTTGTAATTTTTACAAGTTCTCGCGCTGCAGAAACATGATCTGCATGTTGATGAGTGTCGATGACTTTTACTATTTGCAACCCCTCATTTCTTGCAAACTCTACATACTTCTCTGCAGGATAGACTGGATCAATTACTATGGCTTGCCCTTTTGAGCCCACTATGTATGACAGACACCCTTTTCCAATTTTTTCTACCTGTACCACAATGGATTTTTCTCTTGATACGACTTGAGAATTTAGAACTTGTCCCCAACCTGCAAGACCTCCTGTGAGCGATAATGCATCTATTCCATTTCTTGCCAATGCAAACGCAGCTACCATTGATCTGTTTCCGTGGGGACAGATTGTGACTATCTGCTTGTTTTTTGGTATCCTGTCAACAGATTCCTTCTTAAATAATTCTGAAAGCGGGATGTTTATGCTACCTGGAATTTTAAAGTCTGAAAACTCTTCAGCTTGTCTTACGTCTACAAGTACGATATCTTCTTTTTTCTTAATCTTGGACCATAATTCCTCGGGAGAAATTGTGGAATGGGTTTCTTTTTTGACAAGACCTCTGTTCCAACCTTTGATTCCGTCCTTGAGAAAGTGAGAGTCCAATCCATGTGATGCCATCATACTAGCTGTCTCTGCAGATATGATTCCATCTTCATCAATTAGTACAATTTTTACACCTTTTGGAATTCTTGGCATTATGGTCTCTTTTGCGCGCGAGTCACAGACTGCATGAACAGAGCCTTCTATGTGCTCATGAATATAATGCTCCCTTAGTCGTAGATCAAACACTAGAAGTGGCTTTTCACTTTTTAGATCTGCATACAATTCTTCTGCAGTGACTGCTAGTTTGTTAGATTCTTGATTGGTGTTCATGAGTGTACATAGTACAAGAAAGTATTTAGCGAATATGTCTTCAATGTAATCAACTGTGTTCGGATGATACATGAGTAGCAAAAAAACAAGTACATTCACATTTAGAATAGACAAGGAGTATGAGAGAGTCTTGCGTGAGGAAGCTCACTCTAAAAAAATCACTGTAAATACTCTTGCAAACCAGATTTTTGGTGACTATGTGGAATGGCAACGATATATGGAAAAGTTTGGAACCATAGTTCTAAGCAGAGAAGCATTCAAAATTGTACTTGACTCGCTTGATGAAAAAAGCCTTCTAAACTTGGCAGTGGATATTGGAGAAAAAGCACCAAAGGAGTTTATCTTGTTTAAATGGAAAGAAATTGCCATTGACAATGTAATCAAGTTCGTCAAAATGTACTTTGATCACTGTGGATATGGAACACATGACCATACAAAAACTGGAGGTACGATTACTTTTAGCATACATCATGATTTAGGCAAAAAGGGTTCACTATTTCTCAAGACATTCTTGGAGACATTGATAAAATCAACACTTGGAAAATCCTGCAATTCGACCGTAACTACAAATTCGTTAGTGCTTAGTTTTCAAGACTAGAATACGATTACAGTTGATTACATTGGAGACTTGTCTATCTATATCTCATGGATTGGTAAATTGATCATGCAAGTATTTCCTGGAAAAACCGCTGTGCTTGAGGATTATGAAAGATGCGAGATCTTTAGACTCCTTGTTGGAAGACATGTATGAAAAATACTGGAGACAATCACAGATGTGCCTAGGTCTGCACTTGAAATAAGCAAGATCTGCAATATCGGATCATCTAACGTATACCGCACTTTGAATAAACTTTCACGATACAAACTTGTCAAGATTACAGGCTCCATTGGCATGGATGGTAAAAAAATGCATCTTTACCAAAGCAAGATAAAATCAATCACAATGACTCTCAACTCCGATTGTTGCCCTGTTGTAACAATATTCGGGTCTTCAAGTGAACCTACTTGACTTCTTTTAAAACAAAATGAAAAGGATCAGTTATTGATCCTTGATTTTTGATTTTACTTTTGCCGCAAGATCTGATGTGATCTCCTTGATGCCATGATTGGGCGCATGACCTGCAATTTTCTGCATCAACTCCTTTTCAGAACTTGCCGAAGCTGTCCAACCGCAGGAAAATCCCATGTCTGCACATTTGAAAGACTTCATGATATATCCATGTGATGATGCTATTTTTATTAAAAAAGTATTCTATATATCCAAGACCATGAATTGTTACTAGTTATGTGGATAAATCAATTATTCACTCATGGCTGGATCAGCTTTTCCAGAAATTTTTATAATGTCTTTGTCCAACGAAATCTCTCTGACTTTATCTATCTTCATATTGCTCATTATGTGAAGTGAATTTTGCTTATCCGCATGTTCAACTTCCAAAGAATATTTTTCTCGTAGACCGTTGATTTTCTTATCGAGATCAACACCTGACTTGTACTCTATTATTGCATTAACATGAGGCTCGGATACCATTTCGTCAGCAATCTTTCTTTCCATGTACATTATGCGATGGGCAAGATTGGGGTCAACGTTAGGCATGGCCTGTTTTAGATTTGAAAGATATTGGTTGTATATTGATTCTACATCTTGTGACATGGTTACACCTACGCCAAAATGTTATTTAAAAAATATCAAGAATATCACCAATGATAATCAAAGAAAAATATCAAACTTGGGAATTTGCCTATTTTTTATTTTGCCTATAAATGATAATGCAGAATTTCAAATCTGATATTGTTCAAGGCTATTATAATGTGTGATATTGCTAGTATAACTATGACTAGTGCGGAAAAGATCTCAAGTTTTAGCTATACCGTGAAGACTCTGAAGACGATAAATCAGGCAGTTGATGATGTGACAACAAGTCTAAAGGATGTAGGCTTTGGCATTTTAGGCACTCTGGATTTTAAGGAAATTTTACAAAAGAAGGGATTGGATTTCAAGGATGAATATAGACTCTTAGAAGTATGCAACCCTGGAGCTGCAAAACAGGTATTGGAATCAAATCCAGAGGTTGGGTTGTTGTTACCCTGTACTATTGCAGTGTATCAGAAAAACAATGAGAACTTTATCAGCTTGGCAAAACCTACATCCCTTCTAGCTAATATCCATGATGATAAATTAGAAAAATTCGGAGAGGAAATTGAACAAAAACTTGTACAGGCTATCGAGAAAGTGAAATGATGAATCCTCTTGTTTCTAAAAATCTTGGAATGACTCGTAAATGTCTACCTGAAATACTTTCTAGCGTAAAACCATTGCTTGTCCATTATGTGAAAACAAAAGAGCAATTTGAATCTGACCAAGTTAAAGGCTTACTCCATTATCGACAAACTTTTTGTAAAGGACATAATTCACACACTATCAAGATATGAGAAAAAAAATCACTCGAATACTTGTACCATTGGATGGTTCCAAAAATTCCCTGAAAGGATTGGATTTTGCAATTTATCTCGCAAGACAATGCGGCGCAACCATAACCGGATTATACGTATTATCGTTTTACATAGCAGATAGCGGTCCAAGAATATTCGGGCCGTATAAAAAAGATCTTCTCCAAAATGCAAAGAATTTCATCTACGATGCAAAAGTTCGTTCAGCAAAAGAGGGCGTGGACTTGAAAGAAAAGATAATCGAGGGCGATGTAGTTTTCCAAGACATTGTAAAATATGCAAATAGCGGGAAATTTGACATCATGGTCATGTCGTCAAGAGGATTTGGACCTGTAAAAGGATGGTTTCTGGGAAGTGTTACTTATTCGGCATTACATAAATCAAAGATACCAATACTAGTGGTCAAATAAATGGATGAAAAATCATTCTTGGAGTTTCTAAGAAAGAGACGATCAATCAGGTTGTTTAAAGAAAACACAATTGATGAATCACAGATAAATGAGATACTTGAGGCAATCAATTTGGCACCATCATCGGGTGGTCTGCAAACCTTCGAAATTTACCAGATAGAAAATAAAGAAACGAAAGAAAAACTAGTTTCGGCAGCAAAAGACCAAACCTTTGTAGCACAAGCTCCTTTACTACTGGTCTTCTGTGCAAACCCATCTCGTTCTGTTGAACGATTTGGAGATAGATCGCAGTTGTTTTCTGTTCAAGATGCCACCATCGCAGCTGCTTATGCTCAGCTAACATTGCATGCAATGGGATTGTCCACAGTATGGATAGGAGCGTTTGATGAAAAACAAGTCTCAGAGATACTGGATATCCCAAAAGGGCAAAGACCAGTTGCAATACTTCCTATAGGTTATGAAAATGAGAAACCAAAGGAAAAGACAACTAGAGGTGCAAAAGATCTACTACATATAATAAACTAGGAAATTACCAACTGATGATTATATTCTCTCAACATCTGCGGTAAAATTAGTCCGTACTCCAACTGCCAATATCTATTTATTGAAACATTCTTGTCCTAGATTAAAATGAAATTTGAAAAACGTGAACTTCTCTTGATTGTGGGAGTTTTGCTTGTGATGATTGGAATGATGTCAGTTCTTGCACCTGCATATGCTCTTGTAATTGCAGTCTTGATATATTTTGGAATCAGGGTGTTTGTTGGAAGGCGAAAAAGACAGATTCAAAGAGAAATCGGTCAGGGCATCTGCGCAACATGTGGGGCAAAAATAATGGATAGCAAGTGCCCCCAATGTGATTCTGCATAGAAAACCATTGTCTGATTTTGGTATAAATTCTGAGTATGCCTTATAATACTTGCAGGAGTATTTTGTTTATGCGAATTCATGCATATTGTGCATTAACCACTTGCTCAACTTTTCCACAATTAACACCTAAAATTCTAAAAGTGGGCTTGAAATGGTATAACAGATGAAATACTCTAGCTCAGGCCTTATTGCAGGAATTGTTCTCTTGCTTGTAATTGGGCAAAGTTATACCGTAAATGCGCAAACCCCTACAATTGCAAACCATGTTGTGATAAACGAAGCAGAGATAAATCCTGCCATTGATGATACCACATCGCCTGCACAATGGGTTGAACTGTACAATCCGACTAGTTCTCCTGTCAATATAGGGGGGTGGACTATTGGGGCAACAACTGGATTAAGACAGGCATATACAATATCTGCAGGTACCACAATCCAGAGCCAGCAGTTTATTGTTTATCACTATGTGCCAATTTGGTTTCCACATGCTGGTGCTGTAATACAGCTAACTGATCCAACTGGTACAGTAATTGATCAGACCCCTCCACTCTCAGACACCCAAGGTGATGGCAACACATGGCAGAGAATGTATGACGGTCTTAGTACGGGTTCTGCAAGTGACTGGGTGTACAAAATTGGCACTCCTGGATTTTCAAATGGAAAACCACCTATAACCAGTACAACAACCCAGCTAACAATGTCTGTGTCAACTGACAAGCAGAGCTATGTCTTTGGGGACTTTGTAAACATTAGTGGTAAGGTATCTCAACTTGTCATGAATTCTGCGGTATCTTCAATTCCTCAGACTGTTAACATGGTTTTGTCCGGTCCGCAAGGGTTCCAGCAAACATTTTCACTATATCCTGGAAATGATCTCAAGTTTTCTCAATCTGTGAAAACTGATCAGGTGCTGGGATTTTCTGAAGGAATGTATACTATTTCTGCATCATATGGAGGTATACAAACATCCACCACATTTTCATTAAATTCAGTAGCATTTGTTCCGCCAACACAAGCCGCTCCGACAACACTTGTCATATCCACGGATCATTCCAATTATACAGTCTCACAGCCTGTTGTATTGCAAGGAACTGTCTCAAACGTAATTCCGCTTACTCCTGTCCAGTACAAGGTTTATGATCCAACAAATGTCTTGATATATCAAGGAAATTTGTTTCCTGATGCCCAAGGGAAAATAACTTCTGTAAATCCGTATCAGAGCAGCACTGGCAGCTCTGGATTGCTCATCAATGGAGTAAATCCAATTTATGGAATATATAGAGTGAGTGCAACTTATGGTGATGCATCTGCCACTACCACCTTCATACTTGTTCCTGCTCAAATACAAACTAGCCAGATAACGTTATCGACTGACAAGCCAGCATATGCCCCCGGTGAAACTGTGACACTCAAAGGAAGCACACTGCTTCAAGGGTTGCAAAATGCTGGACTGGGCCCAACTCTGCAAATAATCCAGACAGGTGTAGGCTCTAGTTACCAAACCTCTACGAGTGTCACAAATACTGCAAATATCAAGACCCAGGTCAATCTCAAATCTGATAATACATTCTCATACCAGTTTGTCCTTTCTGGAACCTCAAGCAGCTTGGGAAATTATAGAGCGATTATCTCGATACCGCAAGGTAGTGCAGAATCTGACTTTGTTGTCATGCAAAACCCCTCTGCATACAATGGTACAACATCATCGTCTCCATTTACCATTGTTACAGACAAGAGTTTGTATGCTATAGGAGACCCAATAACAATATCTGGCCAAATTCTACATCCAATCCAAATCTCCACCCAAAATTCCGGAGTAGGTGTGAGCATTCAGGTATTGAACTCAACAGGTATGCCAGTAACATCTGCTGGTAGTTTACATGCTAATATATCAACACTGACCAGTAACCAAACCGCACCTACTGCCACTGCTAACGCCTTGTCTTACTCTGTATTCCCTGATGCTAACGGTCGCTATCAGGTACAACAAATTGTCCAGACTGGAGTATATCAGCCAGGAAATTACATGCTCAAGGCATCTTATCTAAATTTGGTTGCTTCAACAACATTTACAGTATATGACCCACTTGCAACAGGCTCACAGGGTCCAATTGCTGTAAGTACTGACAAAAAGGTATATGGTGTTGGAGATACGGTACAATTAACTGGAAACATTTCAGCTCAAACAAGTACTTCGTCTTTTACACTGACATTGATAAAACCTGATGGGGAACAAATAACCTCTCCATTAATTCTTAACAATGGTCACTTTTCATGGACTTGGACAGTGGCAAGCACTGCAAACCAAGGAGCTCAAATTCTAACTGATAGGTCATCTTCTCCTGTATCAGATCCTACGATCAATGTCTACGGAATATATCACATAAAAATAAGTTCAGCTAATGTAAACTCTGACCTGTTTTTCCAAGTGTCTAAAAACCCTCAGCCCAACCAAGACATTGCTCCTCTTGTAGTGATGACTGACAAGACAAACTATACCTCAACAGATGTGGCAAAGATCTGGGGAGAGGTTGTCCCAATACAAAATGCTGCATCTCGGGACACCAACACTGCAGTTCAAATTCTGATTTACTCTAGCACTGGACAAGAGATTTACCGCGGTAATGCAAATGTCAACCAAGGCGGTCAATATTATGCTACGGTGCCATTCCATATCGGTATATGGAATGCTGGCGTCTACAAGCTTTATGTTCAATATCTTACAAATACAATAATATCGTCATTTAGTGTGTATGACCCGTTTGTAACAAGTTCCACAGGGTTGCAGGTCTTTATGACTACTGACTCTGACAAATATCTTCCAGGACAAACTGTACTTGTTACTGGAAGGACAAGCAGCATAGTTTCAGTCAATAACGTGAATCTTTCATTTGGCATTGCAAACGATACGACGATAAGCGAGGGCCAAGTCGTATCGATTACTGGAAACGTGGTACCAACCGTTACTGTACCGTTTGATCAATTTGGATCCTTTACCTATGATTACAAGATCCCAGGTAATGCACCACTTGGAAATTATACTATACTTGCACAGGTGCCATTTGGGACATACAATGCATACTTTAGCGTGGTAGACAAATTGCCAGTCAGTACAATTCCAGTCATAAACGAAACGCAGACAGCGTCCACAACTGGCGTGAATCAAACTGTAACCAACGCTACTTCTCCTGTAACAATTGCTCCATCTACTATAGGACCAACACAAAAGCCCTCAAAGACAGCTAACATGTTTGTTGAAAAAATGGGCCAGATTTCAGAGTCTGTTGTTCCAATAAATCTTGGTTCCAAGTCAAGTGGGAATGCAACATACTATCCGAGTGAACTTGATGGTCTTTTACGAGTAAATCCTGGTGATGTAAATTCAGTGAGCCTCAAGGTGAGCTCACAGGATGGGACATGCATAATTGGGCAAGATCCGGGCTGCAAAATATCGGGATCTACTGTCCAGTCAGGCGGAGTATATCAGACCGAAACAATTGATGGCATGCAATACCTTGTTGGATATTCCGGAACAGGCGGAAGGCTGACACAGTTTAGCATCATGCCTGCACATGCTGGCGACGTAATACCAGATGGGCAGTGGGGTGTTCAGATAATTAAAAAAGACCAGGTGACTAGATTCTATTACCAAGTAACGTATATCAGCAAATAATTTTTTTCAAATCTGAAGCAATTTATTGTTGACAAATTTTTGTATCTATGATGCAAATCCATGTGCTAATGTTTGAGCAGGACGATCC
>JARCRW010000038.1 GCA_029850515.1 Nitrosotalea sp.
ACAGGAACATCAGTTCGTATCCTAGTTTTATCTACCTCCAATACGTCAGGAGAACTTAGCAAATCAGATATTGAGACATCCGGTTTTGCAGGATTTGTATTTGCAATCACATCTTTTGTTGTAACTTTGCAACTAGTACCTGGATATGGATTAAAATCATATGTAAATACAATCTGGGTGGATGAATTTGGTCTA
Source organism: Nitrosotalea sp. (assembly GCA_029850515.1). Classification (GTDB taxonomy): domain Archaea; phylum Thermoproteota; class Nitrososphaeria; order Nitrososphaerales; family Nitrosopumilaceae; genus Nitrosotalea. Next base: position 196 of record JARCRW010000038.1, read on the forward strand.
ATTGCAAACTGAATACTTTCACCTACAAGCCCTGTCAAGTTTGCACCCGGATAAATTACACCATTGGAAGGCAGATCATCTCTAACAAATCCACTAGTTCCAACTATCGATGACACTGTCTCTGATATTGTACAGGATTTGTTGTCAAAATCTCTTTTCTCAGGTGTGTTTACTATAGTATCTCCAACTTTGTCATTCCAAATCCACCATCCTTGTCTTACAAATTTGCCAACACTGATATCCTTGACACAGGCAGGGTAGCCATCTTCAGATTTTATTACAAGGGTATAGTCGGTAGAACATTGTACATCTTCTGCAGCTATTCCCGATTTGAATTGCTTTAATGGGCTATAGATTATGTACGATTTTGAACCACCTAGATCAAATCCCTCTTTTTGTGCAAAAGCACCAGTCGTTGATGCCAGAGACATAACAAAAACAGACATCATAATAATTAAAAAATGTGATATTTTCATCTTCAAGACGCACTGGACAGGCATTGTTTAAAAAACTGGTGTAGAATTCCTCTAGTTTCAAAAAGGGATGGATCGGGCCGGACACGCTACTGTACAGTACATTTTTGCCTTCCGTTGTGCCTAACTTTCTATTGAAAACTAGAGTTTTCATTTTACTTGCTCACCAGTAGTTTCATTTTTCCGTCATAATATGTCAAGCCTGCCTGAGGGTTTGCATGTTTGCTAAAAGAGGTTGGTAGTGGGGGCACAGGACAATTTGGACCAGCAAAAATATGCAAAGACTCACTTGTGCCATCTGAAAACTTAGTGTCAGTCCAATAGTATTGTACCCCACAGCTTGTAGGCAGTCCTCCTCTAAATCCAATTGGAAACAAGGTAAAGACTACATCGTGAAATGAGACCTGTAGTGGATGAGAATATGCATCACTCGGATAACTTGGTGTTTCAAAATAATATGTCTGATTTCCTAAAGTGATTGTTCCTGTATCGTTCTTCAAGTTTATTAGAGGATTTGAAGTAACTATCACCTCTCCCTTGAGCCACGGATGAATGGTACCGTAGTATCGATATATGCCAGGTGTATCAAACGTATGTGTCCATGCATAGCCTGATTCAATCAGACCAGACCTAAAAGATACATCACTACTCGTTATGTCATTTGTGACGCTGTCCATGTTTATCCATCGTATAGTATTGTTTGTTCCAATGACTACTTTTACTACGGATGGTGTAAATGTAAAATCATTAGAACGGATAGAAGAATTTACAGGAATCATTATGATTGTGTCAGGACTTGTCAGGGTGGAAATATCTTCTTTAGCCCATCCTCTTTGTAACAAAATATCTGCAGTCGGATATCTCACACAAACCGGCAAGCCGTCATGAGTTTTTATCATCAAGTCTAGACCCATTTTACAAGCAACATCTTTTGATTCAATTCCTGTTTTGAGTTGTTGCAGTGGAGGTGGAATATAGTGTGGTTCATCGTTTAGACCGCTTACTGAACTTCTAAAGAATGGTGCTTGGTCGTTTAGATAATAATATCTCCATGTGTTATAGTTTGAATCGTTACTAGTTACCCAATCTTCCAGTGTACCATTTTTCATTGCTCCAATCATTTGTGTTTTCATCATTTCCATCCAGTTCGCTCCTTTGTATTGATAGTATGGATTCCATTCTTCTCGTTGTTTTTCCTTTGACGGTATACATCCTGGGCAACCATAGCAGGGAGCTGAAGGCCAGTCAGCGTTTGCATTTTCTAGACATCCTGCTTTAACAGGATTATTCATCATCAAGGGAATTAGTAATAATACGGTAACTGCAATTATTGAATAATGTAGAGTTTTCATTTTATCTGCTCCAAGTCAGAAATATTATTTGTATCAAAAAAATCCATTAAAACTTCTTTTGCTGTATCACCAAAGGATCTTTGGTCTGTAAGGGATACATAGTATCCATTTTTTACAAAACTAAAAGTATATGCTACATTAAGTGAATCAACTTTGGTGTTACCTGTTTGTGGTTCATTACTTAAAACGTAAATTGTCGTACCATTGATATTCCACAGTTGACCATATTCGAAATTTATGTATGGTTTTGCTTCTTGAATTTTAGTACAATTACAAAAACTTGCATCGATTCGTGCACTTTTGTCCGGATGCTCAATATTGGAATACACAGCATCGAAATAATCACTGTTACAGGCAATGTCTATTAACACATCACCTGTTTGGAGTGCAAGTGGCAACTCTGGCCAACTCATTTGTTTTTCGCAATAATTCATTAGAACTTGTGAAGACTGCATAATCTCGTCTTTTGATATGTTTCTTCCAATTCCTATGATGCCATTCTTGTCTTGTGTCCACGTTGGAGGTTTGACTACAAGATATCCTTGGCTATCTACATCAAGGTCTAATTTTGGTAATGCACCCGTAGTGGGTGCTCTAATCATTGTGAGTCCTGGTTCATATGATACTCCATCAATTATTCTATATGGTGCACTGATACAAGGATCTTCGATTCTTTGCCTACCGTCTTGCGGCCAATATTTCATCAAGCAGTGTGACGTAGGATCAAGTGCACTGTATGCACGAAAAGATGATGTCTCATTTTTGTCTCCACCCATGGTTTTTGGAAGGCGAATTAGCAAAAATGTTTGATATGCATTTGCAGGATTCCCGTATTGAAATGATGAAGGATACATGAACCAGCCTGCACTGTTTGGTTTCATATTGGATGTATTGACAAATCCGTTAAAATCTGTAAGAGCGAATGGTTGTGGTGTATGAAGATAGATTCTTTCATTTTGGTTAGATGTGGCAGATGGTGAAGAATACACTATGATTCCAAATGTGACAAATGCAATTACCAGAATTGCAATGATAAAAATTGAAAATTTTGAGAGGTGCAGAGTTTTCATTCCTCAAATATCACTCATGATAGGGTTGGTTGCCCACTGTTAAAAGAAACGAATCCGCACCAATGCCAGGCAGTAGTGCCAAATATGTGCCCCTTGGAGCATCACCATCTACAGTTATCGTCATTGTGACTATCTGCGATGTTGTATTCATAGAAAGCGGCAACACTTCTGATGGCGGCTCAAACAAAACGTCTACTCCTGGATGGTCTGTCACAAATGCTTCAATGGGACCTGTTCCGCGAAATTGTTCTCCTATGCATGAACTCCAACCGGCAGGCCCTGTAGAGCACACATCATAGTTACTGCTGTCAAACGTTACTCCGGGATACTTTGAAAGATCTTTCAGATTTTTTATTTCATGGTAAAATATGACATAATTTGTCCGGTTAATGGATTTTGGAAGTGGTATTGAATAATCTTGATCTTGTTGTTCTGACACCATTGTATCAATCTGGAAGGTTATGACTCCAGTATTTCCGGGTTTGAGTACATAATCATTCTGCGTTCCACGGTACGGAAATGTTTCATTGTACACTCCATAAAAGCCGCTGTAATTTATGACTCGTGATGATTCAGAATATGGAACTCGAACGCCTGAGCTGCGTGGCAGGTGAGCTGGAATTATTGTCGAGTTTGTATCTAGCGCAAATTGTCTGTCGCCCCCAGGGTATGCCGACTCACTTGCAGCCCATCCTCTTTTTATGAGCATGTAGGCAGCATCAAGTTTCACACAAGCTGGAGAATTATCTTTTGCTTTTATAACTAGTTGAAGGCCTTGTCTGCATTTTACATCATTTACAGCAATTCCGGATTTGAATTGTTTTAATGGCGAAAGCACTGCTGTTTCATCCAATTTTATTTTTGAATGATTGAATACAGTAGAATTTACTGAGATTTGTATTCGTGTATGTGTTATACCACTATCTGCACCAATTTGCCATATTCCAGAAATTGCATCCATCGGAATAACAAGATCAGGTGATGAAAAATGCCCAGTCTTATCTGAAAATGTTTGGCTTGATTTTACAGAAATACCACTAGGATCAATCAATGACAACTGGATCAATGTGTTTGAATTCCACGTACCAACTATTGCGATATTGTCTCCTGGAAGGTATGAATTTCGGTCTGATTGTATCACAATGCGACCACCCGTTGGTGCAAGCCCTACTGAAAAACTGGTTTTCAGTTTGGATATTGGAGATGTTACAATTACAGAATATACACCCGGTTTGTATGACGATATGTCAAGTACATATATTGCAGTTCCATTTGGAGCCAGACTGATGTCATGTGTAAATAACATAATGTTTGAAGACGAATCATCAATTTCAAGATGAACAACAGCATCAGGAGCACCCATTATTGTGATTATGGGCTTGTCTGAAATTTCATAGTTTAGCTTGTCAGTGCTGATTTGAGTTAGTGCAGGCGGTGGATAATTATTGCAATTATTTCCAGGTCCCTCTATGCATGGCGCATATGCTTGATTTGTAACAAACAGTGTGAAAAAACCAAGAATTACAATCACGATAATATTCAGTTTCATATTTTACATGTACTGTACTGACATATCATAAAAAATTGTGGTAGGATTCTTCTAGTTTTCAGCACGGATTTGGAGTTGGTAAAGACTCATTGGGGGAACTAATCAGTTAGTTTAATTCTCCACATCAGAATAATTATGACGTGTCTCATAATCTATGCCAAATCATTTATCTTGCCACCGGTATCAGAATATGAATTTCAGCCCCATTATTCGTTCCTTCAGATTCAGCCCAGATTTTCCCTCCATGACTTTCAATTAGTCCTTTGGATACAGATAATCCAAGTCCTGTTCCTCCATACTCTCTAGTTGATGACGCATCTGTTTGGTAGAATTTTACAAAAATCTTTTCAAGTTTATTCTTTACTATTCCTATGCCGTTATCTTTTACAATGATCCTAACCTGTTCATTTTCTTCATACAGGTTGATTGTAATTTTACCGCTTCCCTTAGTACTAAATTTCATAGCGTTTACAATGAGATTGTTAAGTACCTGTTCCATTCTAACAGGATCACATAAACAGAATATGTTGTTTTGAATGTTTGTTGTAACTGACATGTCATTTTTTATTATTTCTTCTTTTATTCTTTCTACCGTCTTGCCTACAATTTCACTAAGGTTATGAATATTTTTCGTTAATTTCAACTGTCCAAGTTCAATTTTTTGAGCATCTAAGAGATCAGTAATGAGTTTTAAAATATATCCGGTACTAGAGTAAACAATACAAAGCTTGTCCTTTTGAATATCAGTGAGCGGACCAAATTTTTCTGCCAATATCATCTCAATGTAGGATTTTATCGGCACCAGTGGAGTTTTTAGCTCATGAGTGATCATGGCCAGAAAATCATCTTTTGTACTATCCAATTTTTTTAATTCATTTAATTGACTTTGGATACGCTTTTGACTCTTCTCAAGTTTTTTTCTATATTCATAAATTTTTGTTATGTCTCGAATTACCGTATTACTACCGATCAGTCGATTATTTTCATCACATAGATTGTTTGCGCTGAGTAGGCCTGGAAAAATAGTTCCATCATTACATTGTAACCAAACCTCTTTGTTTCTCACTAGCCCAGTTTTTTTCCAGGAATAGAATGAACTCTTTATATCTTTCAGATTTGTTTTCGGTGAATGTTCAAAAATACTCTTGCCTACTATTTCATCTTTCGAATATCCCAATCGTGTAGCATATGCATTATTGCAATCAAGTATTATTCCATCTTCATTTACAGTACGATAAAGATCTGGTGACTCTTCATACAAATCCATATATCTTTTTTTGTTGCTGTTAGATAGTTTCATTAATTGTCTAACATTCTCTTTCAATTTTTTTCTCGATTTTTCCAGATCTTCATTTTTATCATCAAGTGTTAGATATAGATCTTGCAGTATGATATTCACCTGTTCTAGCTCCCTGATTTTATGCGACTCATCTATGGGCGGTATTCGTTTATTCTGTTTTTCCATAATCTCGACTTACAAGTATTTCACTCAAATTATTAATACCGCAATAACTATTCGTCATACTTTTCATTTAGATCATTTTTTGGCAAGGTGAAAAAAATTGTAGTACCCTTCCCAACTTCACTCTCAAGCCAAATTTTTCCACCTAATGCTTCCACTATGCCCTTGCAGATCACCAAGCCCAATCCGGTTCCCCCGTGTCTTCTTTTAAGAGATGTATCTACCTGGTAAAATTTTTTGAAAAGATTATCTTGTTTTTCCTTTGGTATTCCACTACCATTGTCTTTTACATAAAAAACAACATGACCATTCTTTCTTTGTGCATTAATTTCTATGCTACCATGGTTTGGTGGTACAAAATCAACCGCATTTTTTATCAAATTGGCAAATACTTGACTTAACCGATACTGATCGCTTACTATGTTTATTTTTTCGTCAGTAGTGTTGACAAAGAGTATTTTTTTATCACTCATTAATTTTGAATGAGTTTGGATTTGCTCATCTAGGAATTCTTTAACTCCAAATTCCTTTTTGTTAAACTTCATTCTTTCCAAATCTATTTTCTGAGCATCCATTATGTCGCTGATTAATCTTTCCAGCTTGGTAGTTTCTGCACTGATTTTTGTAACTGCATCAATCTGTTCGCTATTCAGTGGTCCAAGAATACTATTGTCCTCTTTGAGCATTTCTGCATATCCACTGATTGTAACTAGAGGAGTTTTCAATTCATGCGAAATCATAGTAGTAAATTCTTCTTTGGCTACGTCTGTTTCTCGCAGTTGTTGAGATTGTACCTGTAATTCGATATTGGCTCTTTCAAGTTTTTGCCGTTCCGCCAATTTCTTATTTACGACAAGAGTTGTCATGACGGTTAAAATTACTGCAATACTAGTCCCTAAAATTATCACATATTCAGTGGTATGTATAGCTGACTGGGTATCCAGATTTCGTTTAGCTAGTAATTGTTGTTCTTCATTTTTCATATTCTCTATTACTTGACGGATTTCATCCATAGTTTTTTTCCCTTCGGTTGTATCAAAATTTTTGACAATATCTAATGCATTATTGCTCTTGCGGAGACTTATGTTTAAATCAAGTAAATCAAGTCTTTTTTTCACCAATGGTTCCAATCTATCCATATTGGATTGTTGAATAGGATTATCCATTGTAAGTTGCCTTAATGCCTTGATCTGATCATCGATCTGAGATGTTGCAGAATTGTATGGTTCCAAGAAATTTTCTTGCCCAGTAATTAGATATCCACGCTGACCAGTTTCAGCATCTACCATTGTTTTCATGAAATAGTCTGCTTTATCAATCACGGTAAAAGTATGCGATAACCAGTTTTCATTTTCAATCAGATTATTTATGCTAATAAATGATACACATGACACTATGGAAAATGCAATGATTGGCAATAGAGTTCCAATAATTATCCAAGAAGTATAGGAGTTTACTTGGAACATCAGATATTCCCCCTAAAACATGCATAAAGAAAGCATGTCATTTTGTACACACCACCTTACTATTCTTGTCACCATCATACAATCCATGTAATGCATCAATATCACAGGCAGAGATATACGGATAATCTGGAAGCATTGGATGCATAAGATCTTCCACAGCAGTAGAGTGGCCAAGCCCCAGAGCATGACCGAATTCATGTCTCATTATCGCCTCAAGTCTATCGGCATCAAGCTTGTTTGCCTTGAAGATAGTTATTTTAGACTTTAGGATTTGATTACCGTCTACAAGAGATTTGGTATATCCTGAATATCCATCAGGATTCACATCACTTGTCAGTATTATTTCAATATCCCCCACTCCATCAGGAGATCCATTTATGTCAAATTTTTGTGGTATGTATAATGTGGTAGGATTTTTGGATGCTTGTTCAGTAGCTCCTTCCCATCCAACATAATATGTCGAAGAAGTTCCCTGTGGACCTTTACCTGTTTGTGAATCATCTATTGACACAACTTTAGTAGATAAGATTGCATCTTTCAGGGCATTTATCATGTCTTGTGGAACTTTTGCTTCATTAACAACATGGACGTGAATCACTCTTCCATTTTCAATATTCCATGATACCCATGTATCTACAGTATCACCTTGTAGATTCTGGATTACATAGTTTGAGTTGTAATTTGACATATCATGCGATATAGCTTTGTTCACAACTTGATTCTCATAGTAAGAATAGCCTACAAACCCTAATGAAACTACAACTATAATAACTGAAACTGATACATAGTATCTTTTATGGACTCTTTTTTCAGTCTTTTCCCCATCATGTACTATCTCTTCAAGAATAATTTTTTCTTGCTCTAATTCTTTGGATTTTTGTGACTCATCAACTAGTTTTCTCTCTAGATCTTGTTTTAATTTTCCCAGTTCATCCATTTGCGATGATATTGAATCGTTGACTTCCTTTAGAATAATTTTTTCTTGCTCTAATTCTTTTATCTTGTCACTTTTAAACGGCTTTTCATCTACAGACGTATCATTTTTGTCTGGGCTAATTTTTACTCAGGCTCCTATAGTTTTTAATAGGACTTCTAATTTTACAGGTTTTTTAAGGCATGAGTGCGCCCCTTTTTTCACAAGCTTTTGGATTTCTTCGTCGGTGACAGATGAGGCAGTAAACAAGACTATCTTGTGTTTTTTTATTTTTCCATTTTCATACAGATGATCTATTACATCCACTCCGGTAAACTCAGGCATTGCCAAATCCAGCAATATCACATCGAATTTTTCTTGTTCTATCATAGTCAGCCCATTCCTGCCATCATTTGCAACAATACATTCATGCCCCTTACCTGTCAGATACTTGGACATCATTTCGGTAATAGATTCATTGTCATCTATTAGTAAAATTTTCATCATAGTGCCTGATTTTATACACTATATCGCATATAAAATTATGGGTGTTTCTCTAAGATTATTGCATAAAATTTGCATGTATACAATCCACAATTTGTAGAATATAATATTATTTTATTAAATTTTATAAATATCATTATTATATGATTTATTTTTATTATTTTTTATTTCATGGCAACTAGAGCATGTTTTATCCTGGAAAAGAGGTTCCGTGTAGAAATATCTCCATATTTTTTCCACCATCAAACAACCTGACCAAATTAATCAACCATCATAAAAAATCCATCACTAGAGAAAACTCCTAAAAAAAATACTGGGTTGTAATTAATACAATGTTGTCAATGAATCAAGATAACAACCACATTTCATAACACCATTTTGTTTACATCATATGTGAGGAACATCATGTGCAACCGTGCAGTGCACTTTTGCGTTCCATGTCATACACATCATTCCTATGGAACTAAGTCAAGTTTTCATTTTTTTGATAACTCGAGAAGCGTTCTTGCTTGTTTGAGACCAACCACTGGCAATAGTTTTGAATCAAGCATTCCTATCTGAGCTAAAAGTGACCCCTGATCCCAGTAAATATGCTCATGAGCAATCTTGTTACCTTTGAACTTCATTACTACTACATGTGCAAGCTCAACATGTTTTCCAGTTGGTGAAATTCCCGGAAGCATGTAATCAATTGGTATATCATGCGTAAATCTTAGAATCAGTTCATCAACTACCTGATCTTTTCCTATTGTACGGGATATCGGTATTATTTCTGTGTCCTTTGGCATCTTTCCTACAAACTGATTAGTATAAAAATTGTAAACCCCGTCATATCCTATCCCACCAGTCATGGTCGGTACATTGTGTACATAGGGCTCGTCTACCATAGTAGTCATTGTAGCGTTAACATCTTTATCTTCAAACTCATGCTTAACATGCTTATCAAAGATTTTTCCAAGATCATGATTTTTTTTATTTCTGGAATTACTTTTTGACTTCATGATTATGAGATATCACAAGGCTAGCTAATTAACTTTTTAAATCAAAGAATAACGGTTAAAGTTTTTCGTCAGGGATTTTGGTTTAAAAAGTCGTAGACAACTGGACATGAATACTGTACAGTACATTTATTGATTCCATTTATTCATAAAATGAACAAATGCATATCACATATGCATAGAATTAATTTACCAGTGTAATATCTTTGGTCGAGCCTTTGAAATTGTAATTATTAAGATCATGGTAATCACAAGTATTAGAGAGACAACAGGTCCAAACTCTGGAACTACATGTGTTCCGATTATTTCTATCTCCTGAGTACCATCTAAAAATGAAATTGTAAGAGTCCTATCAGTGTTTGATTTTGATTCTTGAAAGTCAACATTCTCACCATCCGCTAAGACAAAGAATTGATCGTCTTGGCCATTTATTGTAGAATCTATCAATGTTCTTGGAAGGGTTATTGTCATGGTACCATTTCCGGTAGTACTTACACCTACACGCAACGATTCGTCACTAGTGTTCACACTCATGCTACTTACTGTTCCACCATCAATACTATAATTCACATTGAAAGTTTGTTGACCAGAAGGATCCTTTACTGAAAAAGAAGAAGATTGAGCATGGGCAAGACCAATAGGTATACCTGAACCTATCAGAAATATCAAAACAAGAATAATTAAAAATTTCATATGAAGAAATTGATTACCAAGTATATTTAATTTTCTGTAGATTAAAGACAAAAATAATAAACAAATTATTAAAAAATCAAAAACAAATGTAACTAACTATTTTTTCCTTTACCATGTGAACCTTTATGATTGTCTCCATGATCACCATTTGATGAAGCTGACGCATGTTCATTTTGTAAAAGCGAATAGTTAGAAGATGACATGTCGTTCATTCCTCCGGTTTTATTCATTGCACCCATTGCATTTTCAATGCCCATTTTTCCATGCTGTAAACCCATTCTTTTCATATGCGCCAATGCATTTTCAAGGCCTCCCAATCCATTCCGGGCTACGTCGTCATTAATGTGTTTAATCGCCACATCCTTGTAATTATTTGAAGACGTGTCATTTATTCCCTGTCTCAGTGTCTTGACATCTTCCCTGAACCTCTTGAATAATTCTTGGAACTGTTGTCGTTCATCTTTGTACTTTAAATTGATTGATTGTAGATTTTTATGACAGTCATCAGCCACCTGGTTCCTCATGTCGGAAGTAGCATTTCTGATTTTTTCCCTACAATCTTGAATTGCGTTAAGCGTCTCATTTTTTTGTTGTTTAAACTGATCTGTTGCTTGATGAACAAAATCAGATATTTGTTGACCAATGTTCTCCTGTGCAAAAGCCGTAGAGTTTACCAATGTGGTAGAATTAGTCTGATTTTCCAGCTGTGCATTAGAATAACCCATGGGAACAACCAGTATGCTACCAAGAAATAGGAGTGAAAGTCCGATTCCCTTCTGTTTCATAATTACGCTAAACTAATTTTGTTTATTTAAAGAATTGGACAGATTTCTCCTAGTCTGAAAAAGTGGTGGATCGGGCCGGACATTCTACTGTACAGTGCATTTTTCGGTTCCGTTGTGCCTAATTTTCTATTGAAATGATGAGTTTTCATGTGCAGGATAGGTCCTTGCAAGATTTTCTATTTGAGATGATACTACCGTACTATTTTGTAAACTGACTTGGGCAGATATCTCTTGTGTTCCTTGATGTATCGCCTGGTAAACCATTGGAGAAATATCCTATCTTCCTTCTTCACCTGTGACCTTTCAAGTGCATTGTAATAGCTATTTCTTCCCTCGTATGAAATATCAAACATCGGATACTTTTTCCCATCTAGTATGAAATTCATGATCAATCTTGAGATTCTTCCGTTTCCGTCTCCAAACGGGTGTATCGTAACAAACTTCAGATGAGCCAGTGCAGCAATCTCAACTGGATGTTGTTTGTTCTTGTTTTTATTGTACCACTTGAAGAACTCTGTCAACATTGGGTAGACCTCCACCGGTGACGGTGGCATGAATTTGCTACTTTCTATCCCCACCTGATATGTTCTTAACTTGCCTGCAATGTCGGGTTTAGTTTTGTTAAAGAGTTTCCAGTGCCATTCCATCATTTCATGTAAAGACAGATCCTTCTTTGATTTCAAAATCTCTAAGAAGAGATCCTTGTGGGCCTGTGCCTCCTGTACATCCCGCATAGATTTGTTTTTTGGTGTAATTCCTCTTTCCAAGAGGTCTGCGGTTTCTCTGCGGGTGAGTGTAGAACCTTCTATCCTCTGAGTATCATATGTGAAGACGGTTGCAAAACTTTCGAGTTCCTTTTCTCGTATGGATTTTGGAATACTCCTTTGATTTTGGGAATAATTCTTTCTTATCTTATCAACATCAGAATACCATTTTTTACGATAGATATCTTCAAGCATAGTCTTTTTTATTTCTTCTATATTGGATGGAATCTTCCTCCCTAGATAGATTTCCTTCTTCTGAACTTTCTTCCCATCACGTATGCTGTGCTCTAGATAGTAGTAGATTTGTCCTTTTATCATCTTCTTCTTGATTGTAACCATGAAAATAGTTACCCCTACATACTTATATAATTATTATTTTTTGTGAAAATGTGGGGGTAATCAGAAAACGTGAATATGTGGAAAGACATCATGTTAAGACAAGTTTTTTCCAATTTATTAGAAATAGATTACCATCAGGATGTCAAAAACGCCATAGATTTCCCCCAGTTTAAAAAGGGATGGACCGGGCCGGATACGCTACTAT
>JARCRW010000039.1 GCA_029850515.1 Nitrosotalea sp.
ATAATAATCTTGATAGTATAGGCATCATGGAAGACAAAAATGCAAAAAATGGGGAGAGTGGCTTGGGTAACAATTATGTTTTAGGAAGTACATCTGATGAAATTCAAAGACTCAAGATCCAATCCTCTTTGTTTGAACCCTTAACTAAGGATTCTTTGCTAAAAGGGGGAATCCAAAAAGGAATGCGATGTTGTGATGTTGGATGTGGCACTGGGGAAGTTACACGAATGATGGGTGGGATGATTGGAAAAAGCGGTAAAGCGGTAGGATTTGACATCAATGAAAATTATATCAAATACTGCAAGGCATCTACGAAGCAAAAAAATGTCTCATATGTATGTGATAATATAATAACGTCTAAAAATTTACCATCTGAGACTTTTGATATTGTGTATTCTAGGTTCATGTTTGTGCACCTGAGTAACAAGGTCAATGCCTTGCGACACATGGTTCGACTTGCAAAAAAAGGCGGGACAGTAATAGTCCAGGAACTTGATCATGCCCCCGACTCATGGCTTTCATATCCCAAACGAAAGAGCGTGGATACTCTGAGGAAAATGTATGTAAAACTTGTAAAACATGCTGGAGGGGATCCTTATTCTGGTAGAAAACTGTACAAAATGTTCGTTGACCAGCATCTTGATAGTACGATAGAATCATACTCACCATGTCTTGTGATGGGACGAGAACCTTTCAACTCTCTTGGATGGAAAATTGCTCAGAGTCTGCAGCCACAAATTCTCTCACTTGGATTAATGGGCAAAAAAGAATTTGATGACATGGTTGCTGATCTCAAGGAAATGTCACAAGATCCGCACAGCTTCGTACTTTACGCACGACTTTTTAGTGTAATAGGGAAAAAACAATTCAAGTAATATGACACTACTGGAAACAAGTAAAGGAAAAATTAACATAATAAAATACCCATCAAAGACGCCCTCTGATAAAATAGTGTTATGTATACACGGGTTTTGTTGTGATGCAAGAATATTTGATTATCTTGGAAATGTCCTTGCAAATGATGGATTTGATGTATACAGTATTGATTTGCCAGGTCATGGAAAATCATATGGAGAAAAAGGAGACTTGGACTTTGATGATTGTCTAGAATCAATACATGATGTTATTGCAAAACTAAAAGGAACCTCCAAACTATTCATTTTAGCTCATAGTATGGGATGTACATATGCACTCTGGTATGCTCATATTTTTAAAAAATCAATTGATGGACTAGTTTTATTTGCGCCATATGTGAGAATACCTAGTATAAAGAAAAGAAGTGAGATTGAACCCAGCAATATTCGTTTTCTATATTTCCTGTTACGCAAAATGGTGACACCCAAAACTAGACTCTTGGCAACAAAAGAATTGCCTAACTTTTTAAAAGTTGGCGGTCCTGAAATTGAACAGATGCTCCGTGATAAATCTCTTAATTTTCATTATACTTATAGATATATTGTAAATGTCCTAGCGCTTCGCAATACTGACATCTCTGCATTGTCTGATGTTGAGGTACCCATGTTTATCCTTCATGGAAAAAAAGATAGAAACGTCTTCTCTGAAGTAGGTGTGCAATTCTGTAATCTGGCAAAAAGTATTGATAAAAAAATAAATGTTTTGGATTGTGATCACTGGTTTAATCATTGTATATTCTATGGCCAAGATGCCAGTAGGTATTCTGAAGAATCTAGAATACAAATAACAAATTTAGTGAAAGACTGGATATCATCACATTGAACTAACACACAACTGGAATTTGCTAAAAGTAAAATTTGAGAGTTGTTAAATTTTAGAGATCATTTATTATCTGATGAAATTGTATGCCGTCTAGGAAAATAAATTTTGTCGGTATCTGATCTAGGAATAAAACGTCCAATCGTATTATGCATAGATCTGCCCCTCTGAATTGCATTGGGTGGTATCAGACGAGTCGTTCACGGTTGTTTGATGACATAGATTTCAAATCTATAAAAATTTACATAATTTAGCATAATTACGATATATTTTTCATCTTTTGAGATGAAATATCCAAAAAGTTATAATCTACAATGTATTTATCCAAATATGGAGAATATATCTCAATTTATTGCTGAAAAATGTGAACACCTAGTGATGTGAAATGGCAGTAGTGCAAAGACTGCCTAAATCTAATCTGGGAACGAAAATCTTCACACAATGTCACATGTTTTTCTCTATTGTAAAATCCCGAACTCTGGTCTATGTTTTTGTTCTTGCTGCACTTGGTACATTTTTTGTTCAATCTGGCACAAAAATTCCTGATTTTTTTGTACTCATACGACTTGCCACATCTGTATACTTCCTTGCACTTGCCACATACCTCTACAACGATCTTACTGATTATGACGTGGACGAAGTAAATAATCGGCACACTGTTAGCTCAAAAAGACCTTATTATCTACAAATATTGTATCATACAATAGGTTTTTTTGCAGTTTCGGTCTTACTCGCATTTTCAATAAACCTGCAAACCGGATTTCTCTCTCTGAGTTTTCTTACATTGGCAATTTTATACTCTCATAAGAAAACCCATCTGAAAGATAGATTTGTATGGAAAACTGTTGTGACTGCTGCTGGGGGAAGTATTGTTGCACTTATGGGTTGTTTTGCAACTGATAATTTTTCTTATCTTGGGATTATTTCATCACTGATTTCATTCATGTTTTGGTTTACACTAGGCCCATTGGGTGATGTTAATGATATTAACGGTGATCGAGCAAATGGCAGACGTACATTTCCAATAGTCCTTGGTGTGAACAACACATTTCGTCTAATGCATTTTGTTATAGTTTCTATAATGTTGTTGATAGTTATGATGTATTATCTAAATGAAATAAACATGTCAGGTTTGATTTTGAGCATTGGTGCATGTCTTTTTGTATCTTATACTATAACAAGAGTCTCCAAAAACTATCACGAAAAGAAAATCATAAAACAAACCCGAACCACTCTTAGATACAGTTTGTTTTTGATTCAAATTATGTTTCTTTTAGGATCTGTGTTGAATATTGCCTAATTTTCTGAGTAAAAACTAGTTTTAGGACGTTTTTGTTATTATTTGAGGTGGATTATCCTTTGCTTTTGACCATAGTCCATCA
>JARCRW010000040.1 GCA_029850515.1 Nitrosotalea sp.
GGATTGATTGTCATGATAGATTCTGCACAGCCAAGAAATTTGAACAAGATAACAATTGGAAATCTTGCCTTTGTGGTTGCCATAATAATTGCAATTGCCATGTCAGCTCTGCGCCAAGCACCCTGGCTTGTAATCACATCAAGTGTGCTGGGGTTTGCATTGGCAAACATGTTTAACACAACACCGCAATTTTTGCGAATCAAAAATATTGAAAATGCATTACCTGAATTTCTCCGAGATGTAACAGAATATAGAAAGATAGGATATGACATGACAATATCGTTATACAGACTTTATGGTACACGAAAATATAATAAATATTTTAATGAATTGTTTGGAATGATTTATTCGCAGTTAAAATCTGGTGCAACATTGTCTGGCATTGCCGGCATAGAAGACAAGTCATGGATAACCAAACTAGTGTTATTTATTTTAGGAAAACTTGCAGACACTGGAGGGGGAACACCATTGACTCTTGAACACTTGACTAGATTTGTGTCAGATGTTACCACTATAAAAAAATCAACGGTATCTGCATTACGTATGCAAATGTTACTGGTGTACATTGGTCCAATCATCATGGTTTTTGTCTCAAAGACATCCATCTCATTGCTAACAAAGATGAGTTCGAACTTGTCATTTTTTAGCAATTTAGGAGTAGGTGGTGCATTTGCCATAACACCAGAGTTTGTAGATGCCATCAATATTGTAATAGTGATATCATCACTAGCTATGGGATTTGTCTTTACCAAGATCAGCATGTTTACTCTCAAGGATACAAAAAATGTGGTAATTACGGCAATCATAGTAATCATTGCCATTTTGATTTCCCCATATCTTCCGTCCATTTTTTAAACTAGAGTAACGGCAAATTACATATCAAACAATTGAATAATTTGCATGAATGACTTTCTAACTATTTGTAGTTTATTCTGCAAAAATAATTCTCAGTCGATTTTATTCATCTAGTTTAGTTTCATCATTGAAATATCAAATAGAAAAATACCGAGGGGCATATTTGGCTAAATTAGATTAACGCTTGATCATTTTGTTCCATTAATTGTAGCCCAGCAACAGCACTCATTCCAACTACAATGAATACAACTAGTGGAAGACTTGCTCTTTTTACATTCATCTGGAATACAACCGCAATCTGCACACTTTATTCTCATTCCTTTGCAAAGACTTTCATCAAATATTTAGATTTCTTCAATAGTAATTCTCATTGTGCACTGAATTGTTCATCAGTCATTTTTGTAGTACGCTACATACAAAAGGTTGTTAGAAAATATAAAAATTTATTCTTAATTTTTATTTTGTTCTATCTAGCAAACATCCATCGAGCTTTCTTTTAACGTCTTTTGAACCATTCTTCATTTTTGATCCGTGAGTCAACCACATTATAGCACTCACCCCTACCGCACCACCACACGGTATTAAGCAAAGCAAAAACGGTAAAGCTACAAGCAATGATGCACCTATTGCAAGATTGACTGTAAACGACAAATATACAGCAGAAACTACAATCATTCCTCCCAGAACAAGCGCCATTTTGTTTCTAGTCTTCATGATATCATCACAGCCATATTCTCAGGAGCAAAATCATCAGAACTGGTCATAGTCATGTTTTATCGCCCAGACCTCTCGGAAGATCTTTTCACTAGGGGTGTAACAACTGTTCCAAGTGCAGCGCCAAATGCAACGTGAGATACAAGCGAGCCTGCAAGTATCATTGGAAATAGTTGCTGGGCCTTTTCCATCATCATCTTGTTCATTTCTTCCATCTTCATTTTTTCATCCATTTTTTGGTTAGCCATACCTGCTTGATTAACTGAATCTCCACTCATGCCCTTTCCAGGCATCCCTGGGTTACCACTCGTTGGCATCATCTTCATCAAGTCCATCATGTGTGCAGGAAGAACAGTCATGGCTATCGGTACAAAGATTACTGCAAAGGCAATAACCCCTGTGGCAACTCCCAGTCCGATCCCCTTACCAAATCCTCGAATTTGTAATTTTTTTACATTAATGATAGCACCAAATGCCACACCTATTGCAATACTAGTAAGAAAGTGAGCTGTCATTCCTGGGTATAGTGCATTTTCGTAGGACTGACCTGTTATCAATCCCATTATGATAGCAAAACAATTTGCCCCCATCCCTATCTGGGTCATCAGCATACTCATTATTCCATACATCACTGCACCACCTGCAATTCCACCAACTATTCCTGCTCCTAGTGCAATTTTTTTCGGATACAAAATAGACTCCATTGCCATATCTTTTAAAAACATGAACATTGCTTAAGAAGATATTTCCAAATCTTCAAAGAAAAAATATAACAGTTCAAGGATTTACTTTTATCTACATCATAACATTGTAAACCATGGCAAATTTAGAAAAAGATTCCAAGAACAAGTGTGCTGAATGCAATGCAGAGTTTGAGTCAAAGGAAAAATTGGAAGAACATAAAGTAAATCATTCTGAATATTGTGAAACGTGTCCAATAGATATAGCAATACGGGGAATATCAAAATTATTTCGTAGAAATAAGCATCTTTCCTAGAGTGTTCAAGGTAATTTTCGTCCTTCCACGCTCTAATCTTTCAACATCTACCAATCCAAGCTGGACCAAACCTTTTGATTCAGAGCTGCCTTGTATATGGTAGCTCAAGAGAGGTTTTCCAAATTCGCAGTGTTTTGACAAATTGTCTAGGCTTTCCACAGAACCTCCCATGTCATCGATTGCTTGTAGGATCTTGATCTTTGCATCTGAAATTATCTCGTTGTAGCTAAGCTTCAGTATTGGTAGAAGCATTGGTTCTCCATTCATGTCAGTTCCAAATGCCTTGATTCCATTCACAAATGCACAAGAAAGCGCAGCACATCCCATCATTTTATCCCCAGCACTTACATTGATCAGCACTTGTTCATAGTTTGGTCCTTCTTCCTTTATTATTTTGGAAACGTGTTCCATTGCACTTCGGATTATGTCAGGCTGTTCAATCAGTCTCAAAGAAATTGGAATCCCAAGTGTAGAACGCAAACCGCTAGAAAACTCGTCAACTGATTTCATATCATCTTTGTAATGAAGCAAAATTAGTTTATGGATCGGAAAATTACGCAATCCAGCCAGTATTCCCTCCTTGTCTTGTCCAAAAGTAGCTATTTGTAGAGTCTTTTGAGTCACATAGATCCTACTTTCAATTGATACTAAAGTATTGGTTTGAACAGTTCAAGATTATGTTGAACATACCATCACTTTGTGATTTTACATTGTGCTGTTATTCCCTTGACAGAGATATAGTAAGTATATACCAAGATAGCAATCGAAACTAGGCGCAATGGGATTTCATAATTAGTAAGAAATGCCGTGGCAGTTCCGCCAACTGCTCCAAATGCCGATATTACTGCAAACCCAATAGACCCACAGCTGCAAGCCCCTGCACTGGCTCCAATCATTGAACCTAAAAATCCAGCTCCAGACTTTCTGACGCCAGCTCCCATCAAACGAATACGATAAATGCTAAGACTGATAACTAGTCCAGACAAGGATGCTACCATTACAATTAATGCAAAACTGGCAACGCGATAATCAGGAACATAAAAGAGAAAATTCGGTGAAAAGAAGATAAACTCAGAAATTATTGAAAGAGCAATCAAGAGGGATGCAAATATGGTTAAAGATAAGACAAGGTATCTTTTATTTGAAAAGACTAATCGTAACGCTTCTCTTTGCAAGACATTTATTCAATAGATGAGAAATTATTTAACAATATTTCCAAATTGTGAAAATATCTTGAACTGTTAAAGTTTTGATCCAAGTCTCATATAGGAATTAATTTGGAACAAAGGTTAAATCTAAAAACATGATCCATGCAGTAGAAATGAGAAAACTTGTCTTTGCATTACTTTTTCTTTCTGTATTTGTCATTGTAAGCACATCATATGTTTATGCTGATACCATGCAAGGTAATTCCATGCACAACAACATGTCTACGAATGGAAACATGTCAGGATGGGGCAACATGAGTTCTATGAACAATGAAAAAATGGTGATGACAGTAGGAGGGAGTATTGATCTTTCCACAGCATCGCCAGTTTTAGGGTCACCGAGTTCCCCTGTCACCATAATTGAATTTGGTGATTACCAATGCCCCAACTGTGATGCGTGGTTCAAACATGAAGAATCCACAGTCAAGACCAACTACATTGATACTAACAAAGCTAAACTGTACTTTGTTGACTTTCCATACTTGGGTCCAGATTCAGCAATAGCAGCACAAGCAACGTATTGTGCAGAAGACCAAGGAAAATATTGGCAGTTCCATGACTACCTTTACACAAATCAAGGCGGAATTCAAACAGGATGGGCCAGTACAAGCAACTTGAAATCATACGCCTCATCACTTGGCCTTGATACAACTCAATTCAATTCGTGTCTTGATTCTGGCAAGTATGCAGACAGAGTTTCTCATAACAAGGACATTGGCTCATCAAAAAACATACAGGGAACTCCAACATTTTTCATAATCAGTTCAGCTGGGTCAATGCAAGAGATAATTGGTGCACAGCCAGCATCCGCATTTTCCACAGTAATTGATCAAATTAGCACTCAGCCAGTACCAGAGTTTGGCTCCATTGCATCTTTAATACTCGTAATTTCCATTGTATCAATTATTGCAGTATCTGCAAAGACTAGACTGCGATTTATTGCAAGAGCATAGAGATGAACTTCTAATTGGTGAAGGAAAAAGTTGCCTTGATGGCAGGCATTATTTTAATAGCAATAGGGGGTGCATTGTATTTTCTCATGCAACAGCCGTTTACGGACTGTCCAGCATTTATGGGACTTGGAGTAGGTGCCATACCTCAGAATATTTTGGATAAATGCCAGATACCAGGAGATTTGCAAATTACAGGATCGGCGTTTTTTGTTGCAGGTGCTGGTCTTGCAATCTACGGAGGAGTAACAAAATATTCGGTATGATGAATTTCTGTTGTTCGCAAATAAACTCGATTATACCTTTGAGAGACATCATAGCATTAGCTGAAAAATAATTGAATGTCTGACTCCTTAGGAGACTAACTTTCACAAGCTAGAACAGATGTTATTTTTAGAATGTTATTCAAAAGCCTCTACTCGTGCAGCAATTATTTGTCCAATTTGTTATCCGGATTTAGGCCATCATAAACAATTCCTGTCTAGATATTTTTAGACATTTCAGGAGAATGTCTGCTAATCATTTTCGAAAGTCCTCTCATGTAATTCTGGGCAAAGGTGGTAGTTGGTTGTGATGAATACCATATGCATCCAAGTACTTGGCAATCATGGCAAGTTTTTGCAATTTCCCACTGTGGGGCATCCCATATCTCACCTACATTTTTCTCAAGCAAGTTGTACGTATTCTTTGGATTATTGTATTTCCAGCAAGGTACCATAACAGTGCCATTTCCATTGACAAAGATGCTCTTCCAGACTCCGCACTCATCGAAGATCCCTCTTCCATGATCCAATATTTGCTCAAAATATTGTGGAGGTAGCATAATCTGAGGATCTTTTTTTGATTTAATGTGTTCAAGTACAGTCCTGCAGATGTCATTTATTGTATTTCTGTCTGGAAGTAATGAATAATTCACATCCGAACGGTCTTCTACAAATGTAAGAGATACTGCATCTACTCCCATCTCGGTTGCTCTCTTAAAATATGATCCGTCAAGAAATTCTTTCGTGTTAAATTTTGTAATTACCGAATTGAAAAAATGCGGAACTTGGTGTTCTGTTAACATTTCAAGATTCTGCATCACGCGGTTATAGGTTTGAGATGTTACACCCCGAACCTTGCAATACGACTCCTCAAAAACAGAATCGATACTGCATGTTATGAATTGTACGTATTTTTTTAATTCATCAATGTCAATAGTATGTAAGAGTGAACAATTTGTGATCAGAGTTATTGGCATTTTTAAAGTATGGAGGTAACGTATTAGTTCCATAAAATCAGGGCGGCTTGTAGGTTCTCCACCTTCGACTATGCACCAAATGCAGTATTCCGAAACTTTGTCAAATATCTGCTTCCACTGATCTGTAGTCAAGTCATTTTTGCTTGCAATCTTCATTTGGCCTTGTTTATCAGAATCCCCAAATGGGCACATTGGACAAAAGTAATTACAATAATGAGTCAGGCTAAACACTCCTATTATCGGTCTCCTTTTTCCCACTGCCCTGTTAATAGACCATTTACCAACCCTGTTAATTGTTCTAATTACATCTACAGGCATGAAATCTTGTGTTGCGTTAAAATTATTAAAATTTTGTATTATTTGTGCAGTTTGAATGTATACAATAAGTTACGATCTAGATATAATCATGAAAAATACGATCTGATTATCAAACATGATAATCAGAGTTTCATTTTAAGTAATTTGTTTGAATTAAGCGAACTAGGAAGGAGAAGGACTACCAAAGTTCTAGTTGGCAAATACGACCACAGGCATCCGCCAACTCCTTCTGAAAACTGATTTTTAACATATTCGCAAATCTAGTTTAGTGGTGACATGTTTTGAGACCTTTGATAGGTGTTACAATATTAGTTGAAAACTCCTGTTTGAGTATTGTAAGACTCACTGGAGGATTATTCAATCAGTTAGTTCCTTCATTGAAATACCAGATACGAAAAATACTAGGGTTTTTGTTAATTTAGTTCTACACTCAAAGATCAACAGATTGACTAGTATTTTTTTCCAGCATACCAAAAACAGGTATTAAAAAGAAATACAATTTTCATCCCCATGCCAGACCCAAGCACCGTACTTTTTTTAAGACAGATCATTGCATTGGTAATGTTATCAGTAGCGTCATATTTTGACATAAAGACACGTCGAGTAGACGATAGAATCTGGTTGATTTTTGCAATCCCTGGAATTGTATTATACTTTCTAGCTCCACCACCATCTTTTACTACCATTTTCTTTCCGGTCATAGGTGCAGTCATTGGGATGACATGGTTTCTCACACATGCATTTGGTCAGGCAGACGGACTTGCCATGATTGCACTTGCAGTCATATTTCCAACATTTAACGCGATGCCAGTTTCTGTACTAGTTGTACTGGCAACAACTGTATTACTAGGATTGTTTGGTACGTTGTATAATATCGCATACAATCTTTCAGACATGTTACATGGTAAGATATTTCATGGAATCAATGAAAAATTACATCGCAAGATACTTGCATTTCTTACCATGCATAGAAAAAGAAGTTACGAAAAGTTTGTCATGAAATCTCAGTCAGGTGACAAGTTTTCATTTCATTTCAAACCAAACCCAGATGAAGATTTTGCAGGTGATTTTACAGGTTATGTGTCATCTGCATTCCCACTTGTACCATTTATGCTAGTTGCACTTGTTTTATTTCTTGTAATATTCTAGTTAACAGATATTTTAATCCTAGAACCTAAAGAGTTAGAAATTACTTCCATCGCAGAGCAGAAAATTCTGCCGTAGGATGGAAGTGTAAATGTACCATGAAACTAGTAAACACTCAAGCTTGTCGCTTTAAAAGTACGTTACCTATTGATTTTGTGTTTAAATCAAGAAATGGATTCGGGTTAGATT
>JARCRW010000041.1 GCA_029850515.1 Nitrosotalea sp.
GTAACACTACTTATTTTATCATTTAGTTTAGCAGTAGTACCATCAAAATGAAATTTTTGGTTCAAATCAACATTTTTCTTCTCAGACATTAATTTGTGGAATATCACAATGGACATTAACCTTTACGACAATAGCACATTCCCACGAACAAATCGGTGGTAAATCATTTTTACTCGCTGTCGACGTATTCGTCTGGAGTTGGCACTTCTGGTGCAAGTCCCTTTCTTTTTCTAATGTCAGCAATTACTTTGGTCAGGATAGAGTTTGGAACTGGAGTCCATGCCTTAAAGTGGGTATTCCACATGGCGCGTCCTGCAGTCTGTCCTCTCATTATCTCAGATAAATCAAATGTCTCAGATGCGGGAAGCTCACCTGATATTATATGTATGACACCTTTTTGTTCCATGTTTAGCACCTTGCCCCTCTTACCAGATATTACGCCTGCAACGTTACCAATCATTTCCTGTGGTACACGGACTTCGATTCCAAGCATTGGTTCTAGCAATACCGGTTGTGATAAAAGCATGACACCCGTACATGCTCTTCGAGAAGCCGGTCCCAATTGTGACAAGCCCCTGTGAGCAGGATCTTCGTGTGGAACGAAATGATGGAATGTAAACTTGCAACCCCTTACCTGCTCTCTTGCAAGAGGGCCCTCTTTGACAGAATCTTCAAAGCCTGACAAGATAGAATCGGTGGATTCTCCCACAAACTGGACACCCTTTGTTCCGTCCACCATGACATTACCCCTGATATCAAATCTCATTACACGTTTTGCCTCATCGCCATCCCAACCCGCTGCCTTTAGTATCGTAGCAACTTCCTTCTTGTCCTTGTACTCGTTTAGCGTTCCGTTTCGTATCATTTCAGCAATTTTCTCATCCAATGGTTCAACCTTCATGAATATTTTGTTATGTCTGTTAGGTGACTTGGACATGATAGGTCCTGCACTGCTACGGATTGTTTCCCTATAGTTGATCAATGGCTGGGATGTTACAATCTCTACCTTGGCATCTGCAATAAGTGCAGTAGCAATTTCAAGGTGCAACACACCCATACCCGCAATTACAGTTTCACCTGATTCTTCATTTATTTTTACAACCAAGTTAGGGTCTTCGATGGTAATACGGTTTAATGCCTCAACTAATTTTGGTAAATCTTTAGGATGTTTTGGTTCCACTGCAATTTGCACCACAGGCTCTGATACATAATGAATTCCCTCAAATGCTGGAATACCTGCTACTGAAGAGAGTGTTTGACCTGCTCTTGCATGTTCCAATCCAAGCAGTGCTGGGATGTTTCCTGCAGCAAGCTCTCCCACCATCTCTCTTTGATTGCCCATGAAAAAGTTGACAGACTGGACTCTGCCTTCTCGTTTTGTATCAATCAAATGTATGCGGTCACCATCTTTTATTTTGCCAGAGAACAAACGTCCAATTGCCACAGGACCTGCGGCAGGATCTACGGTCATGTTTACTATCATCATTACAGTAGGGCCGTTATCATCACAGTTCAGGAGTGCTTTCCCAATATCAGAGTCCAAGTCGCCCTTCCAGATTTTTGGAATTCTATATTTTTGTGCAACATCAGGCGATGGGTGGTGCTTTACAACCATTCCAAGTACTGCATCATACAACGGAGCTTTCTCTGCGAGTTTCTTGACATCACCGCCTTCAGAATATGCCTCGTAAATATCCTTGAATGAGATTCCTTTCTTCTTCATTACATCTGCGTTAAATCCCCACTTGTCCTTTGCAGAACCAAATGATACACTTCCGTCCTGAATGCTTACCTTCCATTTTTCCTTGTATTCAGGTTCTGCGTAAATATCGATTAGTCTGTTAAAGTTGGTAATTATTTCAAGCAGCCATTCTTGCATCTTCTCCGGGGGCAATCTTAGCTCCTTTATGAGACGGTCAATCTTGTTAATGTAAAGAACTGGTTTTACTCTTTCTTCCAATGCCTGACGAGTTACAGTCTCAGTCTGTGTCATGATACCTTCTACGGAATCAGATACAACGACTGCACCATCTATTGCCCTAAGACTTCGAGTTACTCTGCCAGTAAAATCAATGTGTCCAGGAGTATCTATCATGTTAATTACGTACTCTTGACCTGCTTGTTCGTAAAGCAATGTAACGTTTGCCTGGACAATTGTCATCTGTCTGTCTTGTTCAAGTTTCATTGAATCAAGTGCCAAAGCCTGGCCTGCAACAGACGGGCTGATAATTCCACTAGAAGCTAAAAGGCTGTCACTCATGGTTGTCTTTCCATGGTCTACGTGAGCTATGACTCCAAAGTTTCTAATATTTTTCTTGTTACCAATAATACTCAGAATTTGATCTGTCGCCTTGAATTTCATGGTTTAGCTAAATCCTTTTCCAGCCGCTATTAAACGTTTAGAAGAATTATAAAAAAAATCAATGGATCATGGAAGAACTAGCATGTCGTAATTTTTTACATTTACAAAAGCAAACATCTGTTTTCATTTTAGACAAATACAATAATTTGCAAGAGTTAGATCAAAAACAGACGACGGTTAACACCAATTGAAATGATCCACACAAACTTGATTTTTATAATAGACACAAAAATCACTAAACGTGGATATTACAATAGGTCACACACCTGATGCAGATGATGCTTTCATGTTCTACGGAATGTTAAGCGGCAAGGTTACCTCTCCCCTCTTCAATGTAAAACATGTTGTGGAAGATATCGAGACCTTGAACAAGCGTTCCCTAAAGCATGAGCTTGATGTAACTGCAGTCTCTGCCCATGCTTGTGCATACCTAGATAGTTATACCATATTACGAAGCGGAGGCAGTTTTGGAAAGGGATACGGTCCAATCGTAGTTGCAAAACAAGACATGGATGTAGAAAAATTGCGAAAATCAAAGATAGCAATTCCTGGAAAGCTTACCTCTGCATTTCTTCTTTTAGAGCTCATGATTGGCAGGTTTGACTATACAGAAATGAAATTCAGTGACATTCCAGATGCAGTAGCAAGCGGCAAGGTTGACGCAGGCCTGGTAATACACGAAGGTCAGATTACATATGATCAAAAGAATTTGGTGAAACTACTGGATGTGGGCTCTTGGTGGAGAGACAGTACTGGAGGCTTGCCAGTTCCACTAGGAGTAAATGTCATGAGCAATCATTTTGGAATTGATGTCATCAGAAAGTTTGACGCATTTTTTCGCGAGTCAATTGTATATGGCATGGCAAGACCAAGCGAGGCACTAGATTATGCAATGCAGTATGGCAGGGGACAGACAAAGGAAACAATTGACAAGTTTGTTCGAATGTACGTCAACGATGTAACAATAGAGATGGGCATCTTGGGAGAGCAAGCAATAAGAAACCTGTTCCAGTTTGGAATAGAAAAGAGTCTGGTTCCAGAATTTGAGCTTCGCATAGCTTAGATTATTTACCTCTAGTCCCAGATTATTCTAGTGGACAAACGTGTCTTTGTGTTAGGTATTGCAATGCTTGTAACAGGCTTTTCAGTTTACGGATATCTAAACGAGAATGTCCCAACTGGTAAGACAGGCATGTCACAAGATGAGATAGACGCGTTGAGCCAGGCAGAAATAGTCAATGCCGGACTAGGTAACATTGCAGCAATGATTGGCGGCATAGGCTTTTTCATTATGCTGATAAGCATTGGTTTGAAACGAAGAAAAAAAGGTGGAGAGGGAAAACCAGTTACACAAAAACCTGCAGAAATTTAGAACCACAATACCAAGATTATTTCAGGGCATTCATTCAAGAGTAGAATGATTCACACATAATCAAAAAACCTTTCAAATGTTTTCAGAACTGTGTCAGGTTTCTAGAATTTTTTTAAAATATTGAAAAATGTGTCTCTCTGGGCAGGCTCGCGTCCTATTTCTTTTATCATGTTGGCTAATTCAATTATGGAGGAGTTTGTTCCCTTGCCTGCTGCGCGATAAATCTCCTCAGAGAAAGCAGTGCCAACCAAATCATTTCCGCCATATGTGAGTGCAACCTGAGCAAGCTTTTTTCCCAGCGCAACCCAGTATACAGAAATGTTGTCAAGTTGATTTGCAAGCATCAGCCTTGACACTGCAGTAACCCGAAGATCATATGTCGAGGGACTCTCGGAGGTCACCAGTCCTTTCTTCTCAAGCTCCGTATTGTCAAGACTGAACTTGAGCGGTATCAATGTAAGAAATCCCTTGGTCCTCTTTTGGACTTCTCGGATTTTTATAAGATGGTCAATAATATGTTCGGGCTTTTCAATATGTCCAAAGAGCATAGTCACGTTGCTCTTTATTCCAAGATTATGGGCCTGCTCTATAGTATCAAGCCACTCTTGACCAGAGCACTTGCCGCGGACTATTTTGTTTCGTATGTCAGGGTGAAATAGCTCTGCTCCACCACCTGGCATTGTATCCAAGCCTGCTGCCTTTAGTCTAGTCAATACTTCTTTTACGGAATTTTTTGTCAAGCGTGCTATGAAAAATATTTCTGCTGCAGTAAGTGCCTTGATATGCATTTCAGGATGACTTGTTTTTATTGTTTTGAACATTTCTTCGTAATATTCAAGCGGAAGATCGGGATGAAAACCTCCAACAATGTGGACTTCGGTTGCACCCAAGTTTTTTGCTATTGCAACACGGCCCTCAATGTCTTTTGCAGACAAGGTGTATGCATCAGACTCGTTTCCCTTTCTGTAAAATGCACACATTTGGCAGCTTGCGGCGCAGACATTTGTGTAATTTAGATAATATGATGCTGCAAAGGTTACTTGTTGTCCAACCCTTTTTTGCCTAATCAGGTCTGCTGCTGCACCAAGCATGTAGAGGTTGTCATAAGACATTAGCTCAATTCCGTCATCATATGTGAGCTCTTCCCCAGCAATTGCTTTCTCAAGTGCCTTTGATTCCTTGACTAGTTTTTCCAGCATGATACCACTTGAACCCGGTATCAATATAAAATTAACATGTTATCCGTTAGATTATAGTACATGCACAATACCACAATTTTTGTGAAATTGCACCACATTGGCATCGTAGTTAACAACATAGAGAAATCCATTGGCGAACTCAAGAACTATCTTAATTTTGAGACTACAAGCACAATAATGCCAGTTGGTAGTCAAAAAGTCAACGTTTGCCTCTTAAAGATCGGCCATCCCTTCTTGGAGCTAATAGAGCCATCATCCCCAGACTCGGCAATTAGTGAGTTTGCAAAGTCTGGAGGCGGAATACACCACTTGTGCTTTGAGGTAAAAGATATTGAAATAGAACTAGAGTCACTTTCAAAAAAAGGTGCAACCATTCTTGTAAATCCTGTAAAGGGTTTTGACGAGCGTCGCATTGCATTTGTAGATCTCAATACAAAGAATACAAAATGCGGCCTTGTTGAACTGTTAGAGATGAAATGAATCTGCTCAGAATATTTCGTCCACAATACCAGAGATAGGTTTTGATAAAAATATTTTTTCCGTCATTCTTTGGCAAAATATTTCAAGTGATTCTCAAAAGTTATTTTGTAGTTGGCTCAGAAAAAGAGAGGTGTAAAGCACTTCAGTGAATAGTCACCCTGGATCAAAAGACGTGTTAAGCGGAGTATAGGAATGATGACGAATTTCAACTAGTGTTCAATCGTAAATTAGATCGAAGTGATATTGCAATTATGGAAATTATAGATACAACTAGTACAATTGATGCAAGCGGACCAAACTCCGGAACAAATGTAGTGCTCTTTGAGAAGACAATGGTATGGTTTCCACTCTGTCCTTCCTCCTCCTGCCATACCATGTATACGGTGCTGTTCAGTGCGGCCATTTGGTTTTCATATGACTCGCTTTTTGAATGGCTCAGGTTTGTTGGGCTTTCAAATGTTGCACCCCCATCAGTGCTTTTAGTAATCAAGATGTCGAATTTTCCAAATGAGCTGTCTACCCAGCTCACATAGATATTTCCATCAGATACAATTTGCGGCCATCCAGACGGGCCCAGATTGTTACTTAGATTTATTGGTTGATCAAATGTATCTCCATTGTTGCTGCTCTTTGCAAAAAAGACATCATAGTTTATGCCAGACATGGTCTGGGTCCACGTTACATAGATGTTATTTTTCCACACTGCAAACTGGGGATATCCGGAATCCCCCTTGAGATTACTAATGTCAACAGGTTTTTCAAATGTTGCACCCCCATCAGAGCTTTTTGTAAAAAATATGTCATAATTTCCCGAGGTGTTGTCCATCCATACGGCATACACGTTATTTCCAGATGCAATAACCTCAGGTGTTCCAGATTGTCCCGTGGTTGTGCTTATGTCAAGTGGTACATGAAATGAAGCCCCCGAATCACTACTCTTGCTTAGAAACACCTCATAGTCTCCCCTGCTGTTATCCTCCCATGTCAGATAGACATCATTTCCATCTGCAGACAGTTTTGGAATTCCAGAATTTCCCATATTGTGTGTCACATGCAGTGGTGCACCAAATGAGTTTCCTTGATCATTGCTTTTTGCAAATATTATATTAGTCGAGTTATCTGCAGATTTTTCAATCCAAGAAGAATAGACATCATTCCCAGACATTGCAATCTGTGGAAATGCCGAAAGTTGTGACTCGTCACTTAGTTGAATTGGCTTTTCAAAACTGATGCCACCATCAAGGCTTCTTGTCATCAAGATAGTCGAATTGCCAGACAGAGCTGACTGCCATATCACGTAAACATGATTGTCTTTTTCCACAAATTGTGGATAGCTTGACTGTCCAGTGGTGGTCGCTGATAAATTTATTGGATTATCAAACGTATATCCGCCATCAGTGCTCTTTGAAAATAAGACATTAGACTTTCCAGACTCTGTTTCAGTCCAAATTGTAAAAATCCCATCACTTGAAACCAGTAAATGTGGCAACTCAGAATTGCCAGAAACAGAACTAATACTGGTAGCATTTGTAAATCCAGGCGACTCTACTTGTGCAAAGCTTGGACCAATTCCTGCAAGCACAGACAAACTCAAAATAATCGCAATTGAAATTTTCATGTATTTATCACAATTTGCCAGTATAATATAGTAATCATACAAGGCAAAGTTATTTCAGATCTGCCTTGTCAACTATTAGGTTTAGTTCCACATGATCCTTTGTATTTACGGCATTAGTAAGATGTACTGTAAGTACTATTTCGTGTTCTGTGCCATTAATCATCAACCTAGTTTTGATCAGTATTGGCTTAAAATCAGTATTTGGACCTAGCATGAGTTTTGGGATCTCTGCTAAAATCGACATGTCTTGTGTGAGTGCTTTGATTTTATAGGCCATGGTATCTGTAAAATACACACCACCCCTAGTGGTTGGCTGTCTCACAGGAATTGTAGACTTGGCAATAGATATTTTTTGAATTTGATATGACTTTTCTTCAACATGCATGGTACAGGACAGATCCTGTGCCTCTGATAATTTTACTAGTACGTCTTCGTTTTCCATCATTTACAGCATATTTAAAAAAAATCAACCACTAATAATCTTCTGCTTGGCACAGTTACGATACTTTTACAAGATCAATTCCATGGTCAATATCTGTGCAAAATTACGAAACCGAGGCAACATGGCACTATCACAACGGTACAAAACACCCAAACGGAATGTTACTCAACAGGTTTCATGCATACCACCCTTCCCACAGACCATCACCTTACAAAATTTACAAGAACGTACCACAAGTTAGCATCCCATTAGATAAAACCCCAATAGGAATTTCTGCACTTGATGCAATATCCATGGAAAATAGCTACCGTCATACCATTCCAGATCTTGGTGTGCTTGGCAGGATTCTTTATTTTTCATCAGGCATTACAAAAAAAATAAAATTCCAAGGACTTGGGGAGATAGATTTTCGTGCGGCCTCTTGTACTGGTGCACTGTACCACATTGAAATTTACATCATCTGTAAGGACATCTCAGGACTGGAGGCTGGAGTGTACCACTTTGATCCAAAACACATGAAACTAGATACAATACGCCTAGGAGATTTTAGAAAATTCATATCAAATGCTACTGCAGAGGAGCAATTCACAAGCCAGGCTCCAGTAATTCTGGTTTTCACGGATGTCTTTTCTAGAAATTCCATAAAATACCAATCACGCGAATATAGACACGCATTTTGGGACAGTGGAACAATACTTGCAAATACACTTGCCATCACATCTGCCCACAAGATTTCCTCAAAGGTAATCACAGGTTTTGTCGATTCCAAGATCTGCCAATTGCTAGGATTGAGTATCTCCGAGGAAGCACCTATCGCAATCGTACCCATAGGACAGACAGTGCAAGAGGCACCAGCATTTCCGCCCTTGCAAGAAATCAACATTGAGGCAGTTTCGTCAGACTATGAGATAGAATATCCAGAGATTAATGCCATGCACGAGTCGTCCTGCCTTTTAACTGAGGCAGAAGTGGCATCATGGCGACGCCAAATCACACTAGAGGAAAAATATTCCGCCAGACTTATTCCACTTGGAAAAAATATCACGGTCCAAGAACCCCTAGAGAAAACAATAATCAGACGTGGCTCTACAAGAAAGTTTTCGCTAGAGCCCATAACATTTGATCAGCTGTCAACCATACTTAACCATGCAACATCTAGAACAAATGCAGATTTCGCAAGCCAGAAATCACTGTCAGACATTTACATCATTGCAAACGCAGTAGACGGGCTCGAGTCTGGCTCATATTATTTTGTAAAAGAAAAAAATTCACTAGAACAATTGCGCAAAGGTAATTTCAGACATGCGTCAGGCAATTTAGGGTTGGATCAAGACCTACCATATGATGCAAGTGTTACAATTTTTTTCATGTCAAACCTTGACAAAATTTTGGGACATTTTGGAAATCGTGGTTACAGAGTTGCCCAGATTGATGCAGCAATAACAGGAGGCAAGATGTATCTTGCATCATATGCCCTGGGTCTTGGGGCAACAGGACTGACATTCTATGATGATTTGGTCACCAATTTCTTTTCCCCGCATGCAGAAAATAGGGAGACCATGTTTTTGATGGCAATTGGGAAAAAAGAAAAAACTACCTAGAGTCATACTTCATTTTAAAAAACAACCAGTTCTTTTCTTCAGACTCAAAGTGTACAAGGCAGTATTTTCCACGTAGCCTGGAGCCATGTATATTCACAATTATTTTCCTGTCACTGTTTTCCACAATTTCAAATGTCCCCCTGTCCCAAATTTTGACCAGACCTGCCCCATAGTTTCCCTCCGGAATTTGACCCTCAAACAATGCATATCCTATGGGATGGTCATCAACTGATATTGCCAAGCGTTTTTCACCAATTTTTTGAGGGGGCTCTTTTGGCAAGGCCCAGCTTTTCAAGGTGCCATTCATCTCAAACCTAAGGTCCCAGTGCAGCTTTGAGGCATGGTGTTCCTGGATGACATAGACCGGCCGTTCTAGTTTAGAGTGATCATGATCTTTTACAATATCCTGACAAAATGACTCTGACGGTTCATCTTCCACGGTAGAATATAGTGACTATCATATTAGAAGAATTCTGAATGCTTATATTTTTACTGCCTAGTCCAAGATGGATATGCATTCCAAAACTAGGTACGTCATGCTTGCCTTGCTTATTTTGATACCATCATTTGTGAACTTGGGAGTTCCAATATACAACAGGGATTCACCCGAGTTATTTGGACTGCCGTTTTTCTACTGGTTTCAAACATTTTGGCTTGTCGCATGTACCGGATTTTATCTCATGTATGCCAATATAGTGGAGAACAAATCATGATAAGCCCAGATATCGTCATTGTATTTATTTCACTGTTTATCGTGTTTATCGGATTAGGGTTTTACGGCAAGTATTGGAGAAGAGGAGACCTGAATCATGTTCACGAGTGGTCACTTGCAGGAAGAAAGCTTGGAACAACCCTAGTATTTTTCCTCATAGGTGCAGACCTGTACACCGCATACAGTTTTGTGGCAATCCCGTCAGGGGTATTTGCAAAAGGAGCTCTATACTTTTTTGCAATTCCTTATGTCATGCTAACTTTTGCAGTGGCTCTAGTTGCAATGCCCAAGCTCTGGACACTCGCAAGAGAAAAGGGATACATCACGGCATCAGATTTTGTCAAGGATCGATTCAATAGCAAAACACTTGCAATCATGATTGCGGTTACCGGAATTGTTGCAGAATTGCCATACATTGCACTCCAGATAGTTGGAATGCAATCAGTGCTCACGGTAATGCTTGCAGGGTATGCCAATTCGCAGATGGTTCAAGAGATATCGCTTCTCATTGCTTTTGTAATTCTAGCAGCCTTTACTTACACAAGTGGCTTGCGTGGTGCAACTCTAACTGCAATATTCAAAGACATACTGGTATGGATAACAGTAATTGTGGTCATAGTTGTAGTACCAATTAGCATAGGAGGTTTTGGAAACGCGTTCAAGGCAGCAAACAGCAGCTATGTCACATTACCAGAAAATCTTGTTCCAGCATATGCCACCCTCATTCTTGGTAGTGCACTTGCACTCTATCTCTACCCACATGCAATAAGCGGAGTACTTAGTGCCCAAAGTGCTCAAAAGCTTCGTAAAAGTACTGCATTATTACCTCTCTATGGAATTGGACTGGCAGTGCTTGCACTGATGGGGATACTGGTTTACGCGGTTCCAGACGCAATGAAGTTTTTGTCAGGATTTCCTGAGAGTTCACGTGGGATACTTGTAGTCCCCTCACTGATCCTGTACTCTCTTCCAAGTTGGTTCTCAGGTGTTGCTCTGCTTGGAATTTTCATAGGAGGTCTCGTACCTGCAGCAATCATGGCCATGGCCCAAGCAAATCTCTTGACTAGAAATATCATCAAGGAGATAAAGCCAAATCTCTCAGACAAGTCAGAGATTAAAATTACAAAAGTTTCATCAACTGTTTTCAAATTCATAGCTTTAGGGTTTGTATTTTCGGTTCCAGCAACTTATGCAATATCACTCCAGTTGCTTGGAGGAATACTCATAGTTCAGATTTTACCAGCAGTATTTTTTGGGCTATATACAAAGATGCTCAAAAAGACACCTCTGATAATAGGTCTGCTTGTAGGAATATCATCAGGCATACTCATGGTAGAGATGGCAAATAATTTCGGTCCATTGACATCATCGTTACTAAAAACAACATTTGGTCCAATATACATAGCAGTGATTTCTCTTGGAATCAACCTTGCAATATCATTCGGTGGAAGCATGGTACAAAAAAATAGACGCTAAAAACAAGATTGTGATATTGTTTATAAAAATTTAGAGAGGGGTTTTACGATTACTCGTATTCCATGAGTTTCTTTTCTTCTAACAATGTGTGAAGATTGTGGACTGCGCGGTAAACTTCGGCCTCTTTTTTTGTTCCAGTACATACTAGTTTTCCAGATGCAAAGATTAGAACCACTGAACGCGGATCAAGCATTCGATGTATCAATCCAGGAAATTGTTCTGGCTCATACATACTTCTTGGGAGACTTCGTGCGGCCTTTTCCAAGTGAACCTTACCACCAAGGCTAACAGAAGCTACTATATTCTGAATGGTAATCTCTGGATTCTTTTTTATTTTTATCTTGCCTTTTCGAAGTCTTTGTACCACTGTATTTACAGCATTTACTGCCGCCTCTTCTGATTTTGAGCCGGTACAAACCATCTTGCCTGAGCTAAAGATAAGTGTCGCAGTTTTTGGAGACTTTAATCTAAAGACAAGGCCTGGAAATTGTTCAGGGTGGTATTCAACGTCCGGAAATTCTTTTGTAATTGCCACAAGGTCAATTTTTTGGTCTACGGAAGCGGAGGCAACCACGTTTACGATGTCGACAATCGGTTTTGTTTGCGGCATTTAAATAGGTTATAAAGTGGTACCATATATAACCAATTACATAACTACCATGACTGGAAAGGTAAAAGATCTTACAGTACGTTTTGAAAGTGAAAAATTTCGATCAAAAAACTGATCGTGTTTTATAAATCTGCATAATTTTCCAAACAGGTTCAGAGGTATCAAGACAATGCGTTTGTTAGATTTACTATTATAATGCAATGAATCACAAATATGCAATCGCACTAGTTTTGTTTGTCATTTTATTAGATCGTGTTTTTGTGTAAACGGAATGATCATAACAAATAAGATCTAACATTACTTATCCCACACTCGATCATATCCAGCACAAGAAAAAAGATTGGAAGAAATTTTCATGGTATATATTTTGGGAAAAAATATTTCAATATCAAATGTATCATAATAATTTCCATGAAAGATCAAAAGATGATGAAATTAGGAATTCAGACATGTCCAAGATAAAAAATGAAATAGAGTCAGCAGACAAGACATTTTACAAAGAACTCTCAAGTAAGTACTTTCTTTTGGACAAATTTAGCATAGACCAGTTAAAAGACATGTGTAACAATCTGCTTGGCAGGGGTCCAGATGTCGAATACTATGAAGACAGGAT
Organism: Nitrosotalea sp.; assembly: GCA_029850515.1. Taxonomy (GTDB): domain Archaea; phylum Thermoproteota; class Nitrososphaeria; order Nitrososphaerales; family Nitrosopumilaceae; genus Nitrosotalea. Next base: position 12,486 of record JARCRW010000041.1, read on the forward strand.
CACAAAGAAGAAGACTGAGTTGCCCCAATACAAGGAAGATTTCATCCATTTCATCATAGAGGAGTTTAGATTTTCCGAGATCAAGGAGTATGCGCTAAAAAAAGACATAGTTGCTAGTCACTTTTTTGAGAAATAACAAGCATGAAATTACTTGGGAAGTATAGACAGACCGAGAAATTTCGTGGTGGTTACCAAGCCATCAGATGCACTTATTCCAACAGTGTAATTTCCAGGCTCAACCCCATCATCCATTATGGATAATTGTATAGTGCCATCATGAGGAAGAGTCACTACATCAGAAGAAAACTTTACTGTCAAATTTCCAAGTTCAGCAGTAGGAGTAATTGAGCTTGAGGCATTCAAAAATAATCTGTCAGAGCTATGTGTATCACCCATGATTTTTAAATCAACCGCACTTGCATGGTTGTGGCTTAATGTTATTTTTGTTGTATTGAGATTTATTGCAAAGGGTATAGGTACATGTCCGTTTATTACTCCAACCTTGTCCGTATTCCATTCAGAGAACCAAAGAATTTTTTCATCTAGCGGATCTTGTGAAATGTTGAGAGGGTAAGTAAGATAACCGTCTTTGGGCAATGACGGGATTGAGTATTCTGTCAATGTTTTATTGTATAAATCAAAGCACCCAATTTTATTTCCCTGATGTTCGTTGAACCACAAAACTTTCGGATCATAAGTTCCTCTAATCCAGAAAGGAAGTGTGGTAGTACTGAAAGTATTTTGTGATGTTGGATATCTTGTGATTTTTCCGCTATCAAGATCATAACTTGTAAGAAAGCTCGTGCCATGCTCAGTTAGCCACAAAATATTCTTGTCGACAAACAGATCAGTTGGAGATGAAAACAGTGTGTCATTGTCTTTTGGGATTTTTCTTATAACTGAAATGTCTTTTGCAGTATAATTATCCTGGTTGATTATATACTGGAAAATATTTTGAGAGCCCACATTGGCCACCCATATGGAATCATTTTGTAGAAATATTCCAGCAGGATTGGCATGAGGAAGTGTATCAAAAGTAGAAACCGTATAAGTGTCATTTTGTGACTTTTCTATGACACCAATTGTGTCTCCACGCAGTGTAGTAAACCAGATTTTTCCATCCATGGCCTCTTTCATCTGAAATGGAGCCCCTGTTTCAGACATGTATGAATCAAAGATGCCGCTTGACGGGTCAAATCTCCAGATGGCTTTTGTTCCAAGCGGAGAAAACCAGATTTTTCCATCACCACCTTGTACAATAGCCCAAACCATAGCAGAAGTGACGCCTGGATTTTCATATGATGTTGCCCCATCTTTGATCTCATAGTTTTTCACCTGTCCGCTGCGTGGATCAACCGAATAAAGTGTAGCATTCTTTGATGTAACCCAAACCAAACCTGACTTGTCTACAACCAATCCATTTGGCGCAGAACCTGGAGGCAAAGAATATTCCTTAACATAAGAATCATTTCTAGATACAACGTTTGAAGGCAACACTCCATTTCTAAAATTTGGATCAAGATATACAAACAAGATTATCATCATTGCAACTACTGTAACAGCTAAAATTTTTTTAGATGCCAACTTGTTCAAGATTAAATTGATGGCATCCGTCTTTATTAGTATCTCACACCCCATTAATTCTTCGGCAGAATTCATTGTACATAGTTGGCATCATGACATCAAGTTGACGTATTTTCCAATTTGGCAAATAGAGGCAACGTAATATATCAACACGTCCAATATCACCTTATGCGAAAACGATTCTATCTCTTTCTACCAATATACCTAAGCTTCTTCGTTGGACTTGGAATATATGAAATAGTTCATCCTCCTTTTAGCACAGACTCTGCAAGGATTGGAGATTATGAAGTCCAGGTTGCTACCACTCCTCCTGTTCCAGAGGTAGGAAAAGATACAACATTACATTTTCTAGTTCTTGACCAGAACGAAAACCCTGTTGATAATTTCAGAATGGGGGTTCAAATTTATCATAACGACGAAATGGTAGGCTCATTTCCTCCCGCAAACCACGATTTTGGAAAATGGGATTTAGATTACACATTCAAGGAGCCTGGAAATCACATAATCAGAGCCAGCCTTGTTGATTTCAAAAATGGAGGGATGTTATCATACACATTCAATGTCGGCGTTCTTAATTTCTACATGAACGTGTTTACATATCTAATAATAGCAGGCCTATCAGGCGCTGGAGGAATCGTGATTGCAATAATATTGTTTCAGAAAAAACTTTGGTTCAAAAAAAGTAAAACATAGGGCGTGGTCCTTCATTGCAGGGATGTTTGGAGATTACCTCCTTTGGAATCAACGCCATTGCGTGCATTCGTCTAAGATTCCTGCCAGACCACGCATCGTCAAGCCATCTGTAGTGACTCTACGATCACATGTATAATATAATTTCAAATTATTTAAGAATTTATACTAAAAATATATTTAGAAAACTATTATGTAAAATATTTCTAGAAACATTATATTTTTTCAACAATTATCAGACATCATGACAAATGTTTAAAAGGTTATTTTGTTATTCAAGCATGTTCCAGAACCGAGAATAGCGAAACAGACCAACCCAACCAGATATGAATGAGATAATAGATAACGCAAATAATAGATATATCTCCCTCTTGCGATGCGCCAGATCAAGATTTAGAAAAATAAATGCGCCCAATCCTATCAGACCAAAAAAAAGTACCAGCCTACCAAGTCGCTTGAGATTCAACTAGTGACACACATCCATGACCGGATATAAAACGGATCTGTCTTGCAAGAACTTCGCAAACCATGTAAGAGGTTACACGATTCCGCATTTGTCATAATATTGCTGATGGTATTCTTCTGCCTTGTAAAATTCGGTTGCAGGCACTACCTCAGTTACAATCTTTTTCCCACGGGTTCCAGATTTCTCAATGTATTCTTTGGATTGTAATGCCTCCTTTTCTTGCTCTGGTGTATGATAAAAAATGGCAGATCTATACTGGGTCCCAACATCAGGTCCCTGCCTATTCAGTGTTGTCGGGTCATGATTATTCCAAAACATGTCTAGAATCTCGCCATATGAAATCTTGGAGGGATCATATTCCACTTGTACGACTTCTGCATGACCAGTCATATCGGTACAGACATCCTCATAGGTTGGATTTTTTGTCTTTCCTCCCATATAGCCAACACTTGTTGATGTGATTCCATTTTTTCTAAAAACATGTTCTATACACCAAAAACATCCTGCACCAAAAGTAGCTTTCATCTACAACACAATATCCAAACAAGAATTAAATTCTATCTAAAAGGTTTGCTCCTCATTTTTTCATGTTTTTTCACAGTATTCTTATCACATCTGTGAAAGACATCAAATCAAGCAAATGAAAACCTCTTTTAATCAGTGGATTATATTTACTGATTCATGAATAAAGAACTAATCGAACTTGTGGAACAATTGACAGAGTTCGGTTATGGAGATTCACTTAGGCTGGATTCAATATCTAAAAGATTACGAAATGAACAGCCGTTATACCCATCGGATCAGAAATATGTCGACATGCTAGTTTCCAAATATCTTTATCCACATGAGGAGGAATCGGAAAAAACAAGAAAAGTAGGATCATTAGAAAATAAAATACAAAACGTAAAACAGCGATATGGAGGTGAAACCAACCCATCAACAGACAGCAATTTTTCTGATTTATGTCCTAAATGTGGTTCTCCAGTACCAAGAATGTTTAGTTTTTGTTCAAAATGTGGAGCATTTCATGATGAACATAATTTTATCGATATGCGTAAAGATCAACAAAAAAAGGAAAAACTCGACAATAATTCCCAACGATCATCTTACGATATATCGATGAAGCCGTGTATTACATGCGGTTCAAAAATATTCAAAACGCATGAATTTTGCCCCATATGCGGAGCATATCAAGGCAAAAATAAGTTAAAGGACACCAAAAAATTTCAATCAAAACAGAAAAGATACACAGGGATGGCGGTGACTGGAATAATATCCATCGTTGTAGGCATCATACCAGTCATATCTTTATTCCAATATTCATCACTTTGCAGTTCTATCATGGGACAACTCGCACAAATTTTCAATCCATATACACATGAATCATGCAATTACATCCAGATCATAACTATCGGCGGCAGCATACTTTTCATCATTGGAATAGTTTTGCTAGTAGCCAGAGCTGTTAAAAGAAGAAAGATGCCCTAGAGAAAATGTTGCGGCTCTAGACATAATTAATAGACTGGAGGATTTTAGAATTTTTCAAAACACTGCAAGTCTTAACTATCACCTAGAAAGAAGATAGAGAGAACTTATCACATCCTGATCAGAGGCCTTACCATCAGTCCAGAGACACAGTGTTGTCTTGTCAGGTGTTGGAACCACAGAATCTCCTTGTACAGACAGCATACCGTTTGAAGCAAGATATTTCATGCTAGAAGACAACTGGCTATCAGATATTTCACCAGTACACCAGAATCCCA
>JARCRW010000042.1 GCA_029850515.1 Nitrosotalea sp.
GAAAATGTCTTTTTTGTCTATTTTTCTAATAGATGTCTTCAAACGTTTCTTCTTACCATGCTGGACCAAATTTCTGGCTACTTTGGTGCCAAGAATATCGAAAACTTTTGAGAGATCCCATCCCATTTCAGTATAGTTGAAGGTTCTGTATGGACTGAATATCCTGACTGCGACTTCGTAATGTGGTCTATTACTGACTTGATTATGTATCGTCTTGATTGATGCCTTTGCCTGTTCTACGTCAGGAAATACTTTGATGAGATTTCTAATTATTTTATCGAACTTTGTCTTTACAATTGCTGCACTGCTGTAATCTTCTGGGAGACCAACAATGAAAAGTGGGACATCACTGGGGATTTTTGATTCGAGTATATTGACAATGTCTTTGTAGGTAATTATTCCATGCACGTGATCCCACAAAGTGAGTAAGCAGCACGATGCATCATTTTTTAACATTGACTCTATTACCGTACTAAGAGACTCATGGGTGTCAAGATTTGGAATGCGTGCACTGCCCATATTTCCAATCTCGGACTGGTATTCCTTGTGCAAGTCCAGTCCTCTCAACATGCTTCCTAGCCTTTCAGTAGGTTTCATCACCTGTAACAGGTGCATCGAGGTTAAGACATGTGAGACCTTGTTGGCTTTGATGACTGGGAGATGATCTATTTTTTTGGTAATCATTATTTTTCTTGCAGTTGCAAGGGAATCACTATTTTTTACTGTGATTGGGTCTGCTGTGAGAATGTTGTTTGCAGGTATCCATTTTAAATCCTGTTTATGTAATAATTCAACAATGTCTTTTACATCAACTACTCCTACTATCTCATTGCCTTCAACAACTGGGACCGAACGCATTCTATAATGAGACAAAATTGCAGCCGCTTTTTCTATTGTATCATCCCTAGTCAGGACCTGAATTTTTCGTAAAATTGGCTTGATTTTCATATTTTCGATATCTTTTGTTCCCAAAAGTTCTCTTGCACTCACCGCAAGCACATCCTTGCCATCCATACAAAATGCATCATAAGAATTTGAATTTACCAAAGCCCCAACCGTTTTAGATACGGTATAGGAAACATCGATAGTGGTTGCTTTCTGTAGTATCTTGTCTACCTTAAGATCCCTGACTGCTTTCAAATGTGCATAAATAATTTGAGGTGAAACCATTTTGTTCTCTTTTCCTTCTTTCTCAATAATAATCAGGGTTATAAAAAGAAACCAGATGACTATTGTTTGTGATAATCAAGCATTGAGGATGGATCACACATGTACCATAGATTTCAGTCCGTGAAAACATAATTACTTACTGGCTTTTATTTTCGTAATCTGTAGAATATGCAGATGAAGACAAACGCCATGGTTTCAAGCAAAAATGAAGCAGTTATGTTAGCCACCAAAGATCCAGTAGCAAGCTGCAAACATGGAAACAATGTAATCATCACAAAAATCAAGCCAAATAATGTGAAGCGATGACTTCGTTCTTTGAATTTCTCTGAGATCTTTTTCATATTCCTAGTCTGCAATCATCATGTCAATGTAAAACAGCAAGGATAAGAAGTTCTCAGTACATATATGACTAGATGAAAATAAATTCCAAAGACTTTCGTGTGAGGTCGGGAGAAAAAGTCAAACTCAACAAATGGCCCACGGTGGTAAAGCCTGTTTACAAATCAAAAGATCAATACAAGCAGATACTTGGTGAACATATCCAGGAATTAAGCTCATTACAAAATCTTCTCTATGCATATAACCGATATTCCATATTGTTTATCTTCCAGTCCATGGACGCTGCTGGAAAAGATAGCTCCATCAAACATGTCATGTCCGGCATAAACCCACAAGGCTGTCAAGTCTTTAGTTTTAAACACCCTAGTGCAAATGAGCTTGAACATGATTTTCTATGGCGTGAAATTCGTTGTCTGCCTGAACGGGGAAAAATCGGCATCTTCAATCGTTCTCATTATGAAGAAGTATTGATTGTTCGCGTACACCCAGATATACTGGATAGTGAAAGTGTTGCAGATGAATCCAACAGAAAAACTATTTGGCATGACCGATATCGTTCAATTGTAGATCTGGAAAATCACCTATACCGAAACGGAACTCGAATCCTCAAATTCTTTCTCCACATTTCAAAGGAAGAGCAGCGAAAACGTTTTCTCAAACGTATTGATGACCCAAAAAAGAACTGGAAATTCAGCACTGCGGACATGACAGAAAGAAAATTCTGGAAGCAATACATGAAGGCTTATGAAGATTGTCTAACTGCTACAAGCATACCTAATGCACCATGGTATGTTATCCCAGCAGATGATAAAGAGAACACTCATCTGATTATTTCCCAAATTATTCTTGATACGCTAAAAGAACTCAAAATGTCTTACCCAAAAATGGACGCAAGTCGAATGCAGGAATTAAAAACAATCAGAAAACTTTTAGATACCTGAAAGTTGAATTGGGCATTTTTCAATCATGTTACAATAGACAATCACATATAGGTCTGTTCAGAGTTTTATTTTCAATTCCACACGTACCGGAATCCAAGTCATTCATGCAATTTTCTCATGTCTATACCGGTTCTTGATGTACCGGTCATGATATTTCCCATAAGATGATTCAGACCTTATCAGCTTGTCATAGATTTGTTTTGGCACCCCAAAATACCGATAAGTTCCACCATGCTGAAAGTCTATTTCCAGTATTTGCCCTGGTTCATCATAGCCGATAGTTCGCAGGGTGCCAGACTTGACTCGTATTTTTTCCACCTGATATCACAGTTACAAAATGGCATCTCAAATCTATCTATTTCTATCCCAGTGGCAATCACAGTTGCATCCCTGTTTACAATTTACCCTCTTACAATCAGAGCACATGTCTTGTCTCCAAGAATTGTACCCATCCATAAAACGTCAGCACCTCAAGTGGGGTAGCGATTGTACCAGATCAAAACTATTCTTCATCTTCTGTTTCCCTAATCTCTTCTTGTTCATCTTGTTTGACTTGTTCTAGTTCATGAGTCTCTTCGTTCATTTCTTCCTGTTCTGCCTTGTGTTCTTCTTTAGATTCGGCACCTTTTGAGTTCCACATGGTTTTAAAAAATTTCTTGATCATTTTTAGATTCGATAGTTGTATATCACGATACTACTTAATGGTACCTTTAGATTCGTGTGCAAATGTAAACACTGCATCAAGCCTTCAAGATAATTCAGTGCTACATTTTGGACAGGTAATGATATCCATTCCAGCATGATAGTCTTTTCGGGGTTTTGCTTGATATCCACACTTTTTACATGATCCAGTTGTTGACATGATATATGATAATTGCACGCTCTTATCTTACTTAAGGAAATATTTATCAAAACATGATTTCATGACGGCTCATAGAAGTCAATGACAAAAAGGGTTTTAGATGATTTAATGAAAATCAATGATTTTGGTTAGTTATTTTGCATAATCAGGCATAATGTTAGGATTATGCGGTCCACTCAAATCCAAGTTGAGTGTTTTTCCCAGCCCTTTGTACCTGTTTCGTATAGTCACTTCGGTCACTCCTGCTGCAAGTGCAATCACTTTTTGAGAAACTTGGTCTCCATTTATTACACATGAAAGATACAACGCAGCAGCAGCAAGTGCCATTGGATTTTTTCCCGATGTGATATCTTTACTGACTGCATCTTCAAGAATTGCAATAGCACCACGTTTTGTTTTTTCTTTCAGACCCACCTTGCTTGCGATTCTGGAGATACATTGCACTGGATTTACAACAGGCATTCGCAAATCAAGTTCCTGTAAAAGTAGCCTATAGCATTTTGACGCATACTTGATTTTTACATTATTTTGATCTGCAATTTCACGCAATGTCCTCGGTGTCCCACTATCCCTACAGGCAATGTGTAATGCCGCTGTAAGAAGTACTGGAATTGATCTTCCCTTTACAAGATGTTTCTCCAACGCTTTTCTGTAAATGTACGCGGTTTTTTCTATGACTGCATCTGGAAGTGCAAGCTTGTCTGCTAGCCTTTTTAGTTCACCAAACGCCTCTGTGAGATTCCTGCTGGCAGATTCATGCATTTGACTTCTACTATCCCATACTCGTAGGCGAGTTATCGTACTCTTCATTAGTGAAGACAGTGGTTTTCCAGACGAGTCTTTATTTTGGCGGCCAATTATGGTGGCAAGGCCCATGTCATGCACGGCAAGCGAAGTGGGAGAGCCTGTCCTTGCCCTATTATCATACTCATCTTTTGAAGATGAACGCCACTCTGCTCTCGAGTCTTCAATGCGTTCAAGTACGACAGAACCGCATCCCCTACAAAATTTCTCCCCTGTTACATCGTCAGACGTCATAGAATATTTTCCGCAACGGCTGCATCTCATACCCAAGTTTGATTCAAGTAAAACCATTTTTTATCACAGCAATATATCGACCAACCAATAAGAACGGTGGTATGTCAGATTTTTTTCATTGGAATGACAATGATTTGTTTCAACAAGAGGAGAGAGTTCTATTTTAGAACTGCAGTGATGATTCCGGCTCCAATCATTGCACCAAGGGCCAAAAACAAGAGGTCAAAAGCAATGACTTTCCTAAAAGATGCATGTACTTGTTTTTTCCAGACGGACTGTTTTTCTATTTTAGGTGCATTAATCAAAGGTGAGAATCTAAGTTTTCCTAGTATCTGTTTTCCTATCTTGTAACGATCCTGGTTTTCGTTTATTTGATTCACCTGTCTTGCATATGCTATAGTATCACTTAAGGAAACACGACCAAAGTAGGATAGTACAAACCATCTTGTAGCTGTAAATGACACATTACGCCGCTTTATTAGAGATGAGGTCATAACATCAACAGAGGCATTAACGTATGATTCAACAAACTGCAAAATATTTTGATGATAAATCCGGTCCATCATTTTCGTTTATCATCTGTGAGCCTGGAAAAGTAGATCTAGTGATAGAAAAACTCCAGACACTCAAGACAGTCAAGGAGATTCACAGGACACATGGTAAGTATGACATACTTGTCAAACTTGAGAACATGACTGAACTTGAACTTCAAGAGTTGATCCATGATCAAGTACAGGACATGGTTGTAGTACATTCTGTCATGAATTTGACATCAGTTTATGCAGTATAGATAGAGGATCATAATTATGGAAGAGATTGCGTGGGATGTAATTGAACAAGTCTTTGCACAAACAGTCAAGGAATCAGGCATATCAGACTATGGCATTCAACAAAGTATTTTCAATGACATCAAAAAGGAATTGACTTGCCAGATTGAGGCAAGCCTTGGCAGAAACGTGGAAAGCATGACGCATGACAATCTTAAAAATATCATACAAAAAGCAATCGAAAAGGTCAATACTCCCGTAAGAGCTGGTTAGTTAATCCAGTCTTTCCCTGGCATAAATTCCAGAGATGTGCCAACTCACACCACTCTACGGGTACCAATTATACTTGCCTGCATTAAAAGACTCTGATATTAAAAGGGGTTTGAGTGACTAGAAAGCGCCAGGTAAGGGATTCGAACCCCTGCATGCTTGCGCATAACCGCTACCTTGTTTTTGATCTCGAGGCGGTCGCCGTTCCACTTGGCTAACCTGGCACTTGTCAGAAAGTTTGATTTTGGCACATAAATAACATGGCAATGAAACTGATCAGTAGATCAAGTATATAATAAAGGATATAAAGTAGATAATTTATTATCTAAATAAATGGAGACGATAATAAAAAAAACAGTCTCAATAGAATATGCAGGCAAAAAGCATGCAGTCTCAGATGATCTTACCATATCCTCGCTCTTGGCCCAAATTGGCCTCCCAGAGGACATGCCTGTCAAGATGGTTCCAACAAAAGAAGGATTCATCATCATACCACAAACAGAAAAAAATTGATAATAGATAATTTATTATTGATATTGGCACCATGAAACAGTGATACCAGTTGACAAAGACTAGAATTTCCATAACAATTGATGACAATACTGCAAAGGCAATAGAACTGTATTATAGGGAAAAGGTAAAAAATGCAGCAGAAAGGGGAGAGACGATACCGAAACTATCAAACATTTACGAGGAAATTATCGAAAAGGGTTGGGACAAGTCTTTTCTAAAAAAGAAATAAGAATACTTGAAAACAACGTAAACATCAAGAGATGGGCCTAGATCTAAAACAGCTTTGTGTGAGGGACAGGACAAACCTAGAGTCGTTTACATCAAAAATTGTTGCAATAGATGCATACAATGCAATATACCAGTTTCTGTCCATAATTCGCGGACCTGATGGACTTCCATTAATGGATTATAACGGAAAGATAACAAGTCACATCAGCGGGCTTTTTTACAGGAACATCAACTTTTTGTCACTTGGGATAAAGCCTGTTTATGTCTTCGATGGCAGGCCCCCGTCGTTAAAGTCTGCAGAAATTCAGAGAAGAAAGCAGGTAAAAAAAGATGCCACTATAAAATATGAGAAAGCAATAAGCGAGGGAAATTATGTCGAAGCAAAAAAGTTTGCCCAGCAGACATCTGTTTTGCGTGATGACATGGTAGATGAATCAAAAAAATTTCTTGACTTGTTTGGTATACCATGGATACAGGCACCGTCAGAGGGTGAGGCAACTGCCGCACAGATGACAATATCGGGACAAGCATATGCATCTGCAAGTCAGGACTTTGATTCGTTGTTGTTTGGTGCAAAAAAACTTGTCAGAAACTTTACAAATAGTGGCAAGCGAAAACTGCCAAACAGAAATACTACAATTGAGATAGAGCCTGAAATTATCCAGCTTGACAAGACACTGTCATCACTGGGTGTTACACGAGAGCAGCTTGTGGATATTGGCATCCTGATTGGCACTGACTTTAATCCTGATGGGTTTGAGAGGATTGGTCCCAAGACTGCATTGAAGATGATAAAGGACAACGGTTCCCTTGAGAATGTATCACAGATTCAGGAGAAGCTCGAAGAGATTGACTACAAACAGATACGCGATATTTTCTTGAATCCGCAGGTTGCTGATGTATCTGAGATAAAGTTTGGCAACGTTGATTATTCCGGAGTTGTAAATTACCTTACAAAGGAGAGAAGTTTTTCACTTGACCGTGTTGACGCTTCATTGAACAGGCTTAAAAAAGCGTTAGAGAAAAAAAGTCACAACCTTGAACAGTGGTTCAAGTAAACACTAATTATTCATTATCAAGCATTAAAGATAATACTAAGAATATTTTTCAACACATTTTGCCATTTCTGCGGTGGTGTAGGAAAACACATTATCAATTTCTAGAATGAAATTATCTCTTAGTAGTGTCATAGAAAATGATTTGTCAAGACTGATGATCATTGTCACACGATTACAGAGATAGAATCACATAAGAAAAGACATAATTGCAAAATTAACAGAACATTGAGAAAATCAGACAATGCTTGTTAGATATAGTGGTTTGAATCTAATAACGCATAGGAATATTTTTGAGAGAAAAGAATTCATAAAAAAGACATTAGTTCACAGGGAAACAAGAAAATAATAAAAAAATCTGTAACTCTGAAGGACTTGGATTTTACAAAATTATTCTTGAACCACATGAAGAAATATTCCCAAGAAACAAAAAACGTAAAGATAAAAGATGATCAATCCATCACATCACAACATGTAATACTTGATAGACCTTAATTCGGCATACTAGATCATTATCACATTTCATCATATGACATATTTTATAAAAACATGAGGTTCTGAAATTATATCTTTTATTATTCCACGGGAGCTTTGGGCTGTTCATTGTCTGCCTTTTTCTGTTTTGACATCATCTTACCTAGCACAGCATACAATCCAATGAATGCAATCTGACATATCTCAATTGGCTGTGTGAGGATGGTCAGACCTATTCCCAGAGACCCGTGAGTATTGCCTCTGTGAAATTCACCTTCTGGTACATTTCCTTGTGAAAAATTGCCTTGGTAGACATGGCCTGACGGTCCACCCCCATGCATTTCATTACCTTCAGGCACAAGATGGAGCCTATCTGTGAACCATAAAACAAAAAAGACCGCCGTTCCCACAATTCCAATTATTTGCCATATTCTCCCCCATCGTTTTATGACTGGAACTGCCCAAAAGATTTGCAGTGCTCCTCCAACTAGAAATAAAATTCCTTGATCCAAATTATGTGACAATGATCCCGGCACCATTCGCAAATGTAAAATTCCTGCAATCACAGTAGCAGCTGCTGCTGCAAAAGAAAGGATCAAAATTTTCTTATCAGTACCGTTTCCAAATATTTGACTCATTTTCAACAAATTATAATCCAATTATTATAATAGCATTCGCTAACAAAGTTAATGAACAAAGTGTCACAATTCTTTATTATGTAAATTTAGCATTTCAAACAAAAAATAACAAAGAGAGATGAACCGATCATGAATAAATATTGTAAGTGTAAAGTCATGAAAAACATTTTATGAAAATAAATGTCAACCATTTTAGATTTTACCAATAATTTCAAACCAGTGTATTTACTGATTCATTCTTTGCAGGCATGATTACATATTTTCGTAACATATCTTGAGATTAATTAAAACTTAGAAAAGATGCGTGAATCTTATAAGACATCAAATCTCTGTTAAACCAGTCACGGGTAAAGACCATCTGTGAATATGTGCGCCAAGTGGTCATTCATCACCCTGACTATAAATTTTCATGTTCTAGAAAACCATTTGCGTGAAATCGACACCACTTTTTAAACTACCTGTATCCGGTACACATAAAACATGAAAGTCTTACAGCTTGTGATAATTTTAGCCC
>JARCRW010000043.1 GCA_029850515.1 Nitrosotalea sp.
GTGCTGGTGTCAAAGCAAGGTAAGATCGTTGGAATAATTACTGCATCTGATGCACTCAAGCTAGTAGACTAGTTTTTCAAGATACTAGATCTCAATTAAGATAATTTCCAGCAAGCAAGATGCCATCAAGCACACCATCAAGATTTTGGGTGAGAGCAGAGTTCTGCCAATACACCATGGAGTGATTTTGGGTGCATGAATATTATTTTTGTCCCACGTGAGCCAGGTCTAATTTCACCAAGAAACTTTATTCCACACACTTTCATCCTGTCAACCTCTTTTTCAATGCCCTCTGTTTCAAGTGCTATGTGATGCAGTCCTTCCCCTTTTGTCAGCAAGAATTTCTTTATGGGGCTTGTTTCTCGTATAGCCTCCATGAGTTCAATTCTCGAGTTATTTAGATGAAGTATTGCAACCCTGACCCCTTCTGATTCCACAGTCTCAAATTCTACGTCGCTAACCCCTAAGGCTTCTTTGTATTGTTGTACTGCAGCATCCAAGTTATTTACTGCAATTGCAACATGATCAAGTCTCATCCTAGAATGTCTCCCTTGGTTGATAAATCCCAAAGACCTCACGGAATGTATTGCTTATTTCTCCTAACGTAGCATAATTATTTACAGCATCCAAGATAAACGGCATTAGGTTTTCATCCTTGTCTGCTGCACTCTTCATTCTTTCAAGTGCATGTTCAACTTTACCATTGTCACGAGTATTGCGGAGTTCTTTAAGATTCTCCATTTGTTGTGTTTGAATACTGCCATCAATCTTCATGATATCTGGTTTTTCTTTTGTAGTATCAGTGAACTTGTTGACACCAACTATTACCCTGTCTCCACCATCGATCTCCTTCTTTAGACGATAGGCATTCTGCCTAATTTCGGATTGGAAAAAGCCCCTCTCTATCCCCACAAGCGAGCCGCCCATTCGGGCTATTTTCTTTAGGTACTTGTTTGCCTCTGCTTCTATAGCATCAGTTAGATTTTCAACATAGTACGAGCCGGCAAGAGGATCAACGGTTTTTGTAATACCACTTTCATGTCCCACAATCTGTTGAGTTCGTAGTGCAATCTTTACTGCAGATTCAGTTGGCAAGGCAAGTGCCTCATCTTTTGAATTGGTGTGAAGTGACTGACACCCTCCAAGAACTGCAGCCATTGACTGGATTGCAACACGTACAATATTATTGTCAGGCTGCTGAGCTGTAAGAGATTCTCCACTAGTTTGTACATGGAACTTTAATTGGATAGATCTCTTGTCTTTTGCATGAAATCTGTCTTTTAATATCTTGGCGTAAATTCTTCGTGCAGCACGGAATTTTGCGATCTCTTCCAGAAATTCACTGGTGCAGCAAAAGAAAAACGAAAGTCTTGGTGCAAAGCTATCAATTTTCAATCCTCTATCAACACATGTCTCTATGTATTCTATTGCGTTTGCAAGAGTGAAAGCAACTTCTTGTACCGCATTACATCCAGCTTCTCGCATGTGATAACCAGATATTGATATCGGATACCATTGAGGAACTTTCTTTGAACAATATTCAATCATGTCACCAATTAACCTCATCGATGGGCGTGGTGGATAGATGTACGTATTTCGTGCAATGTATTCTTTTAAAATATCATTTTGTGTTGTTCCTCGCAATTGCTTACTGTCTACCCCTTGTTTTTCCCCTGTTGCAATGTACAGTGCAAGCAATGTAGATGCAGTAGAATTAATTGTCATTGAGGTGCTTACTTTGTCAAGAGGAATTCCGTTAAAACATTTCATCATATCTTTTAGAGAAGTGATAGATACTCCAACTTTACCCACTTCGCCTTCTGCATGTGAATCATCAGCATCATAGCCAATTTGGGTTGGCAAGTCAAACGCCATTGAAAGACCTGTCTGACCCCGCTCCAGCAAATACTTGAATCTTTGATTTGTTTGCTCTGCAGTACCAAAACCAGTGTATTGTCTCATTGTCCAGAGTCTGTCTCTGTACATTCCAGGATGAATTCCTCTTGTGTAAGGATATTTTCCTGGCTCCTCTGTTTTGCTTTTCGGCTTTACCTTTGAATCATAGAATCGTTTTACAATAATATTAGAATCAGTCTTGATAGATTTCATTGCGATGTCACACTAACCCCTTTGATATTTTATCTGCAGCCTCAAATGGATCGATTTTTCTTGATTGAACTTTTTTCAAATATGCGGCATATGACTTGCTGGAGTCAAGCATGGTTGTCACTTTATTTTTGACATTATTTAAAACAATATCCCGCAGTTCGAAATCTAGTTTTGAAGCCTCCTCTGTAGCCTTGGTTTTTTGCCTTGATTTCATGATCTCCACCAATTTTTTTGCAAATTCGACAATACCCTTGTTTGATTTTGCCGACACCATCATTACAACAGGGTTTTTTTCAGACATGCCAATAAAATCTCGGACGGAGTCAAAGAGCTGGTTTGAACCAGGCAAGTCGCTCTTGTTTATCAAATAAACATCTCCAATCTCTGTAAGACCTGCCTTTATCGTTTGTATGCTATCTCCAGTATTCGGATTAAAGACAACAACTGTTAGGTCTACAACTTTTTCAATATCAACTTCTGTTTGTCCTGCCCCCACGCTTTCAATTATTATTGGATTAAATCCTGCATACTCTAAGATTCTAATGCTGTTTCTAAGCGATGTAGAGATGGCACCTGTTGCACCCCTTGATGCCATGCTTCGAATATATGTACCAGAATCTGTAGATTCGGTCATTCGTACTCTATCCCCAAGTATTGCACCTCCAGTGATGTGACTAGTAGGATCTATTGCAAGAACAGCGGTCTTATAACCCAGTTTGTTTAGTTCAAGGCTGGTTCTATTTATCAAGGTGCTCTTGCCTGCTCCAGCAGGCCCAGTGATACCAATTTTCACAGAATTACCAGAATTTTTGAAGATCTTTTTTATGATGGATTTAGCGTCTTTCTCGTTATTTTCAATTATAGATATGGCACGTGCAATTGCCCGTCGGTTTCCTTTCTTGATCTCTGTCACAATGTCCATAGAAAAGTCACACAAAGAATCAACAATAAATCTTCTTGTTATACAGTAAAAGTGAGAATATCAATATTTTGTGATTTCAAAACTCTTAATGATCTAAAACATCAAGTCCTCCAGTCTGTACCTAAAAATTTATAGTTTGACTCCAACGGGTGGATCAACTGTATCAATCCAGCAAATGATGTCATCGGACCTTTTATTATCACAGATGATAAGAATATAACCAGATTCTGAGTATGCAGATTCAACCAGCACAACATCATCAATGAGAGTTGTAAAGTTCTACTTTGGATGATACAAAATTCTTTTCCTTGATCAACCCTTGCCCACGAGGTATTGTTATTTTAGAATTGTATGACACAAAATGTTATAATATATCACATTAATCGTTGGGCGTGTCTACTATTGATCAAGATAACAAAGTAGCTTTTATGACGTATATTGAGTTAGTATTGATGAGACATGGAAATATCAATTATAATCTGATCATATCAAAACTCCAAGCCCATCACAACTGTGGAATCTTAGAATCTCTTGATCATCCAGAATACTTGAGAGACGTACTAAAAGAGATTCATAAGAATGAATATCAATCCATCATAGATGAAATCAGAATTGAATCTGAAAGGTTAGTTGATATGGATGAATTCAAAGACAATTTTTTTAAAATTATGCTAATGTAAGACCCTAGCCTCCTTTTGCCAAAGATATTTGTAATCATAGTGAGTAAAAATAGAAGTTCCATAATTTCCAGGATCCGTGTAGATTACTTTTTGTTGCAGGGTACAACATGATATTCACGAATAAAAAGACTCTCAAAAAAAGACATCATAATGAAAAAAATATTAGACCTGAATAAAACTAACTAAGAGGAGAAACAAAGGTTATGACCATGAAAAGAGCCATAGAAATGCTAGAAAGACTGGCCAACAAGCCAAAAAGGAAAATATCTCATGAAATATTAACAAAGTTTGAACAGGATTACAAAGAAGGAAAACCTGATACATTTAACAATCTTATAAAACTGCTCAGAGATAACGAAGAGTCAGATCGTGGATACATATATGACATACTTGAGGAATTACAACCAAAAAAATACACTCAACCAAAGAAACAATGAGTACTGAAAAAAATGTGTACGTCATCCATACAGATACAACTACTGACCTAAAGCTAGAAAGCGGTATTTATGTGTGAATAAAAAATAATACCATATTGAAAAATTATCCATCCTGTCCTTTTTGGTAACTTGATCTATGGGAACTTTCAGACTCCCATCACATTCATAGCGAATAGTTTTTTGGATTTAAAAAAGAGAGTTAATTTTACCAATAAGTCATTCAATGTGGTAATAATTAGGATCTTATGGTTTTGAATCTTGTTCAGTCTTTTTTGCAGATTCCTTGAATGCATTTACATCATTAGATGATGACTTGTTGCAAGTGCATGATTTTAGTTTTGCAAATAGCTCTTTTAACATGATTATGAAGAGTTTCATGTACATATAAGTCAGGAATTGTCAGAATTTCTATGATGTTTTGATCTATTTTTCTCTCTTTTCATCCATCCACTCATAACCATCAGGATATGACGAACCTCACTCTTGGACTTGGTCCCGGCTAGATAATTAAAAAACGATTTACGTTCTCAAATAAAGCTTTTAAAACAGAAAATTTACTTGAAAACACATGTCTCAGAAGACTCAAACAAAGAGAATCAGGATTCTTGTTTCAAAACTAGGACTTGACGGCCATGATAGAGGGGCTTTGGTATTATGCAGAGCATTCAGAGACGCAGGAATGGAAGTCATCTATTCAGGATTGTTTGCAACACCTGAAAGAATAGCCCAGATAGTAGAAGATGAGGATATTGATGTAGTTGCGCTCAGTCTTCTAAATGGTGCACATCTTACTCTTTTTCCAAGAGTGGCAAAGGCAATCAAAGACAAAGGAATCACCGATGTCTTGGTAATAGGTGGAGGAGTCATACCAGAAGATGACAAGCCAGATC
The DNA here is from genome assembly GCA_029850515.1 of Nitrosotalea sp. GTDB lineage: Archaea > Thermoproteota > Nitrososphaeria > Nitrososphaerales > Nitrosopumilaceae > Nitrosotalea. Next base: position 5,039 of record JARCRW010000043.1, read on the forward strand.
TTGAGAAATCAGGAGTTTTAGGAAACTTTGGTCCAGGAACTCCGCTTCCAGCAATAATTGATTTCATCCAGACAAATATTTCAAAGACAAAGAAATAATTTTATTCTGTAGAGTCAGGCCACATCATCTTTCTCATATCTCTTCCTACTTTTTCTATTTGATGTGTATCTATTTCCTTCATGAATCTGTCAAAAGAGTTTTTGCCGTTCTTTTGATAATCAGAAATCCATTCCTGGTTGAATGTTCCGTCTTGGATCATCTTTAATGCTTTTTTCATCTTTTCTTTTACGTCTTTATCCATAACCATTGGACCTCGTGTGAGTCCACCATATCTTGCTGTTTCACTTACCCTGCGATACATTCCTGCAATTCCGTATCTCTGAATCATGTCAACTATTAATTTCAGTTCATGCAAAACTTCAAAATATGCAATCTCTGGTTGGTACCCTGCTTCAACCAGAGTCTCAAATGCATTCATAACCATCGAGGCAGAACCACCACAAAGATCTACCTGCTCTCCAAACCAGTCAGTCTCCACCTCTTCTTTGAAGGTAGTTTCTATCACACCAGCTCTTGTACTACCCAAGCCTTTTGCAATTCCAAGTGTTCGGTCCCAAGCTTTCTTTGTATAATCTTGGTATACTGCAACAATTGAGGGCGTACCAAATCCTTGTTGATATGTTTCGCGTACCTTAGAACCAGGACCCTTTGGTGCGACCATGATTACATCCACATCTTTGGGGGCCTGTATCCAACCCCAGTGAATTGCAGCTGCATGAGAAAACGAAAGTGCTTTTCCCGCCTTAAGATGTGGTCCTATAAATTCCTTGTAGACTTTGGCCTGAACCATGTCTGGGATCAGAATATGAATAATGTCAGCATTTTCACAAGCCTGTGGAATTGACATTACTTTATGTCCTGCATGTTGTGCCTTTTTCCAGCTTGAACCAGACTCTTGCAAACCAACTATGACATTAAGACCAGAATCTTTGAGATTATTTGCCTGGGCATGACCCTGTATTCCATAGCCAATTACCGCTATGGTTTGATTTTTAATTAGATCTAAATTAACATCTGCATCTTTCCAACTTTTAGCCATGCTGATCACTAAAAATCATGGAAATAAAAACTTACGACTAGGTAAAAAACTGTGCCTAAGGCAGCGCTAATACGATTGTATCGTACAAAACCAAGACTAGAGTGTAATCTCTTTTCCACAAACTACACATTTGACAGTTGTTTCTTCAGAAGGTATCCTGTCAAACTTTTTAGAACCACATCCAGGGCATATCGGACAGGCTCTGATCTTTTCCACAAGATACCACATCATGCCACAAAGATATTACTTGTGTTCTTTTGGCATTAGAAAAAGAGTTTATCTAAAAGATTTTTCAAGAGTTACCAGTTGAACGAGTTCATTAATTTTTCATCCGATGACGAGGATGTAAATCTAGAACACTTGTACAACATCGGATTATCCCACGCAAAGAGAGGCAACCCCCGTGATGCAATATTTTATTTTGACAAGATCTTGGAAGTTGAACCAAATCATTTTGACGCACTTGTAAACAAGGGAAATGTGCTAGGAAAACTTGGAAAATACGACCTGGCAATCACATGCTATGACATTGTTCTAAAAGACAATCCCGAGCACATGACATGTCTTCTCAACAAAGGCCTCGCATTACATTATCTTGGAAGATATGACCAGGCAATCACATGCTATGACAAAATTTTGACACATACCCCAGATAATGCAATCACACTATACCACAAGGCCTGTACCAAGTCTCTTCAAAATGACATTGAGCAATCCATAGTATTGTTGGAAAAAGCAATACTGTTTGATTCAGAATATGCAAAAAAGGCTTCAACGGACAAGGATTTTACCAGTCTTTACAATGATCCAAGATTCAAGTCACTTATCACGTAAAACGCCAATAGAAAAAAATACAGTAGTGAAAACCACCTAATTATGAATGTGGGAATAATAGGCACTGGCCTTCTTGGAAGTGCCATAGCAAGGCGCATATCATCATCAGAGCACAGAGTACATGCATACAATAGAACAAGACAAAAAGCAGAATCTTTAGAAAAATCAGGAATTACCATAGAAGACTCCCCCACAGAATTGGCAAAAAAATGTGACATCGTCATAACCATCGTAAAAGATGTTCAGGTCATCGAGGAGGTATCTTTTGGCAAAAACGGAATCGTCAACGGAAAACATGAGGGTTTAGTTGTTGCAGACATGAGCACAATCAGTCCAATATCATCAAGAAAGATTGCCAAAAAATTTGCAGATAATGGAATTTCAATGATCGATGCACCTGTAATGGGAGGTCCGAGTTTAGCAGAAAAAGGCAAGATGACAATAATGGTGGGCGGTAAAAAAGAGACATACCAGAAATGTAAACCAGTGTTAGATTTGATCGGAGAGAAAACATTTCATCTTGGAGAAAACGGTTCAGGACATGCAATGAAGCTTGCAATGAATTCACAGATAGCAATTCTCGCTCTTTCAATATCAGAGGGAATCATACTTGCAAAAAAATCTGGTCTAGACCCACTGACATTTCTCGAGGTCCTAAACTCTACATATTTCAAGACAGGAATGAGTGTTAACAAAGGGCCCAAGATGGCAAAGGGGGAATTTGAACCAAGTTTCTTTCTTAAAATGATGCAAAAAGATCTTGACGAGATAGATTACACAGCAAAAGAGTTTGGGGCAAACATGCCCATGTCCAGACTTGCAAATCAAATCTACCAAAAAGCAATCAATGATGGGTTTGGTGACATGGACTATACCGGAATTCTTGCATATCTTGAAAAATCAGGATGATGTAATTAGAGCTCCTCTGGAGGTTTTATCTTTCTAAAACTAAAAAAAATTCCAACATCGTAGATAATCTTCAAAACCCCACCAACTACAAACGGTGCAGAAAGTGAAAGTGTTGATATTATTATACCAGTAAGTGACGGGCTTATTGCCTGAGATATGTTTCTTGAAGTATTTGTAAAAACGGCTGCATTTACCCTCTCATTTTCTCCCACTACGCCCATCAAATATGACTGCCTAGTTGGCACATCCATTTGTGATAAGCTCATCCTTGCAAAATATAGAGAGATGGCAATAGAAAGCGAGGGAGCAAGTGCAAGAAGTATCAACAATACATTTGATGGAATGTGTGTGAAAACCATTGTGTTTACCAACCCTATTTTTGATGCAATTCTCGTAGAAGCCATAAAAGATACAGCCGTAAGTATTCCTGCAATTGCAAATATGTATGATAATGAAGACAGGTCTGCGCCAAATTTGGTGTAAAACCAGAATGAGACAATGCTTTGTATTACAAAACCCCCTCCAAACGAGTCAACCGCAAAAAGTGAAGACATTTTTGCAATTATGCCTCGAGATTTTGGAGAGATGTTTTTCAATGAAAGACCTGACTTGGGAACATTGTCTTTTACTTCAACATGTTTAGAAAGCGCCAGATAGATTGCAAGAACTACGATTGCACAAGATGCATAAACCAAGAACAGCAATTTTATTGCACCAATCTTATCAAAGCCATAGTTTTGCAATATTGACGGCAAACCAGCCAGTAGAACTCCTGCAGACATGGCAAAAGTTCCAGCTGCATTATAGATTGCAAATATCGAGTTTCTTTTTTTTGCATTGTGTACAGTTTGCGGTAATAGAGCTTGTTCTAGTGACAAAAATGCTCCAACTTCAGATCCTGTAACATTTATGGTTCCAATAAGAGCTGCAATAACAAGAGCTACATAATTGTCTGTCACAAAAAATATTATAGATGATATTATCATCAATACCGCGTATATTACCAGAGTTTTTCTTCTTCCTATTTTATCAGCATATGCACTTGAGAAGAGATTAAAAAATACGCTGTTTACGAGTGTGGCTGTAAGTACAAGACCAATTAGGATGTCATTGAATCCTATGAGTTTTAGATAGATTGCAAGAACTACGCTAAGAAAACCATATGAAAAAGTTCTGACAATTCTTGCTCCAAGCAAGAGTTTTCCGTCTCGTGATATCCATTGTAGATTCATTCACTTGCCGAGTTTTGCCTTGTTAGCTTCAATATCCGAGGCCTCTATTTTTTTAAACAGAGGTGAAGCAATGCCAATCTTGTGACCCTCCATTATCTTGATTTCCGATATAGAACTCCATGATTGTTCTGACACAGAACCATCCATACCAATTTGCTCCCATATTCTCTGGGAAGACTCGGGTAAAAAGGGGTAAAGTGATATTGCCAAGCTGTGCACTGCATTTACTGAAATAAACACACAGTTGCTAGATCCCTTACCACCTTTCCAAGGTTCCTTTTTCTGAAAATATTGGTTAAAGTGTGCAGAAAATTCAATTATTTTTTTCAGTGCTTTGTCAATACTGTTATCTTCCATCAAAGGAGTCAAATCACTTGAAAAATTATTTATTTTTTCCCGAGCCTCCTTGTCACTTTGATCAAACTCAGTTGTGTTGGGTACAACGCCTGCCATGCTTTTTTGTGTAAAACCAAGTGCCCTATTTACAAAATTTCCAATATTACCAATTAATTCAGAGTTTATTCTTGATGCAAATTCTTCCCAGTCAAAATTAAGATCATCTTGACTGTAAGGAGTTATCAGTGCAAGATAGAATCGGAGATAATCTGCAGGGTATACCCCAAGAAAGTCTTTGAGGCCAATGTACCAATTTCGACTCTTTGATATCTTTTTAGACTGGAGCATAAGGTGGCCTCGAGTCGGTATATAATCAGGCAGTTTGTACTCAGTTCCAATTCCAATTCGCATTGCAGGCAAGAATAGATAATGATGATATACAATATCTTTCCCAATGAAATGATAAATATCTGCAGTATTCCAGAAATTTTTACCATCAAGTCCCTTATCATTTAGAAACTTGAGCGCAGTTGATATGTATGCCAAATGATTGTCAAACCATCCATAAAATACCTGTCCCTTTGCACTATCAAGGGGTATTGGAACGCCCCAGTTCATGTCTCGTGTAATGTCCCAGTCAACAAGACCCTCTTTAATCCAGTTTTGGACATATTTTTTGACATCTCGTTGAAGATGTGAATCAGCTTCAAGCCACCGGTTTAGTTCATTTGTAAAGTTTGTCAGTTTGAAGAAATAATGTCTAGTCTTTTCTTTTGTGGGGGGGTTTTTACATATGGAGCATTTTGGATCTTCTATTTCGGCTGGCACTCTGCCACACTTTTCACACAAGTCTGAATACTGTTCCTCCGCCTTACAGTAGGGACACCTGCCAAGTACATACCGGTCAGGTAGGAATTTCTTATCAACATTACAATAAAACTGGATAATCTCTTTTTCGTAGATATGTCCATTTGCCTGTAATTTTTTAAAGACTTCTTGTACAAACGATATATTTTCCGGCGAGCTAGTTCTGTAAAAAAAATCGAATTCAATTCCAAATGAGGTAAAGTCTTCATGATCTCTCTTGTTCCATACTTTGACATATTCCTCAGGGGTCTTGTTCTCTTTTTCAGATTGGATAAGAATCGGCGTACCAAAATCATCAGATGCGCAGAAATAATATGCTTCAGTTCCATTTAGTTTTAGAAATCGCGTAGTAATATCAGCTGGGAGATATGTGGAGGCAACGTGACCAAGGTGTATCTCCCCATTTGCATATGGCAATGCGCTTGTTATGATGGCCTTTTTCATCATCAGGGTAAAGTTTGTGTGTGATTTAAGCTATGCCCAACTCTGTCCGTATTTTATCTGTGCGACAGTGGGTTTGTCCATGTTTACATTCATTGCCTTGAGTGCATCTACTGCAATCTGAATATCAATCTCCTGTGGAACGGTTATCACATTCTTTCCTATCTTTTTGTGATTCTTTGCAATGTATATCATAGATAGCAACTGGTTTGAAAATGATTGTGCCATAACTTCTGGGGGATGTCCCTCTGCTGCAACAAGGTTTGCAATTCGTCCCTTTCCAATAAGATATACTTTTTTGCCATTTTTCAAGACACACTCATCAAGATTTGGCCTGACTTCTCGTACAGATTTTGATTCAGATAGTAAGAACTTGGCATCAACCTCAACATCAAAGTGACCCACATTACCCATGATTGCGCCGTTTCTCATGGTCAAGATGTGTTCTTTTCTGATAACTCCGGTCTGACCCGTTGCAGTGATAAATATTTCACCAGTTTTGGCAGCTTCTGTCATAGGAGCAACTTCAAAACCATCCATGTGAGCCTCTAATGCTCGCACTGGATCAACTTCAGTAACACAAACTTTGGCACCCATTCCACGACATCTTGATGCAACACCTCTTCCAACCCAACCATATCCTGCCACAACAACACGTTTTCCTGCAAATAACAAGTTCATGGATCGTAGATATCCATCAATCGTGCTCTGGCCTGTTCCATATCTATTGTCAAACATGTGTTTTGTATATGCATCATTTACTGCAATTACCGGATATTTCAATTTCTTTTCTCTTGCAAGTGCCTTTAGTCGTATGACACCTGTCGTAGTCTCTTCAGTTCCACCCATGACTTTCATTGAAGCAAATTTTTTGTTTCCATGTATCTTACTGTGACTGTCAGAACCATCATCTGTCAAAATCTGAGGATTGTGGCTGAGCATCTGCTCAATGCACCAATCATATTCTTCAGCAGTCTGACCTGTCCACGCATATATGTGAATTCCATTTTCAGCCAAGAATGCTGCAATATCATCCTGTGTTGAAAGAGGATTTGCTGCACATGCACTGACATCGGCACCCAGTTCTTTTGCAGCCATTATCAAGACAGACGTCTCTTTTGTAATATGCAGGCATATACCTATGCGCAAGCCCTTGAGTGGCTGAGATTTTTTTAATCGAGATACAGTATTAGTTAGAATTTGCATGTGATCGTGTGCCCATTCATATGACATTTTTCCCTTTTCTGAGAGGCTTGGATCTTTTACTTGACTCATACTAAATCACAATTTTATGGGGTATAAAACAGTATCAGAAATGGCAATCTAAATATTGGATAGATTTAGTTTTACAAAACATGGTATGGAAGAAAGTAGCAGAGAAAGATGCAGTTGTCCCAGGAAAAGGAAGAGAGTTTGTGGTAGATGGTAAAAAAATCGCAATATTCAACCAGAATGGTTTTCATGCACTAGATTCAGTATGTGCTCACCAAGATGGATCGCTTGCCCCTGGCAAACTTGATGGCGATATAGTAG
>JARCRW010000044.1 GCA_029850515.1 Nitrosotalea sp.
TGGCCATATCTCTGAACCTCTGTTATAAATTGGTGTTCCAGATAGGCCTACTCGGTATTTCACAGAATCAAGTGCTGCAAGTTTTTTCACAGCCGTGTATTTTTTAGTTGTCTTTGATCTAAGGTGCTGTACTTCATCGCAGACAATTGTCTTGATATTTAATTTTGAAAGATCGTCTATTCTTTTATGAAGCAGATCATAGTTTATGATATACACATCATGTTTCTCAATCTCTTGAGATTTACCGGTTCGAATTAAAACAGATGATGGATACCCGTCTTCAGTTATTTTTCCATTACGGCTACGTTTCTTTAGGAATTTTTGAGTCTCTCTTTGCCAGTTGTTTAATGTTACTAGTGGAGCTACAATCAGCACTGGAAATGTCTGTTTCTCTGTAGCAAGATATGCCAAGGTCTGGACTGTATTGTGGGTTATGATTCCGTTTGCGACATAATTATGTGTCTGGGGAACAGATATGTCATACACGTATCCCTCAAACTGTTTTTCCTCGACTGATTTGATTGGACACCAGTTGATTGATTCTAAAGATATCTCATGCAGTTGCTGTGCCAAATCATGGTAATCTGACTCTAACTTGTCAGAAACTTGGAGAGCAAGTTGTTTGTTCATATCTTGGGTGTATTTGTATGGGGTGTAAAGGTTAAGGGAACGCAATGATGTTCCAGTCTCTACAATATCTTTTGACAATGTGACTTTTCCAACATGTATTGTTTTTGAGGACACCGCAACCTTATCATCGACATTTAATTCGCCAGCTCTCTTCCATCCGTCAGGAGTAAGAAATCTGTGACGCTTGGTACACTCTATCTCCGAGCCGTCTCTGAGAATTATCTTTGTTATAGACTCGTTAATTTTTTGCCTAAATATTCTGCTCACTTGTTTGGCAACTATATTTTTTCCATCAAAAGTTTGTATACTTATGGGAATTTCCAGTTTGGCCCATTCTTCATCATCGTCCTTCTCTGTAATTTTTGTTTGTTTCCAGATCTCCCTAATTGCAATACTTCCATTTGTTGTGCTGATTAAAGCATCGCCCTTTAGACATTTGCCCAAGCCCATCTCGTCTGCCAGCAGTGCATTACCATATGATTTTAGTAGAAAATCAAGGCCTTCTCTCTGAAAGTCAAGTAAATTGCCACGAAACTGTGGTCCAGGTGTCGCCTTGCGTAGCTTTTCAATCCGTGTCCATTTTTTTTGTGGAACGATAACCTTGCGAACTTTTCTGTGCCATATCGACTTTGATCTTATCTCAAGCGGATATCTGTCCATTATCCATTTTATCTTCTCTACATTTTGTATCGTATCTGGTACTATGGCTTCTTCTGGGCCATTGCCGTACCATGCATGAGGTATGACACGCGCTACCATGCTTACTGCTCTGGGGCCCGTCAGTTTCCAAGTCCAGTTTTTTGAATATGTGTCCAGAACATATTCCAGGGTGCCAAATTCTTTCATAAGCTATAATTCTTCGACATTGGTGAACTCGATTTATGAATCTTTTACTTTGTGTGGTTGATCGCAGTTTTATTGATTTATGGCATCTTTGAATAATTTTTAAAAGAAATTATGCCACTTTTATAAAAAATTGATGATTAAAACTGATAAATGTTTGAAAAGACCTTTTCTGAAAAAATCTATTTGGTGGGCTGTTTTCGGAACTTTTTCAGCCTGTTGAATCCTAAACTCTGCCCAAAGAATTTTTTCACATAGAAATAGGCAACAGCAGTTGCCAACGCCGCGGATACGATAACGGTAGTAACAATGGGCCAAAATACCGTCTCATGACTTGGATATAGGCCAAAGACTGTTGCAATTGTGTTTGGCACAAGTTCAGCTGTTCCAGCTACGGTCCACCAGATGATGAGAATGGTAACCTTGTTTGTTACTTCTGTCTGGACTACGTTTACTCCTGTGGCAACCATCTGCATTATGTTTTCTGACATTTGTATCTGCCTGTCAAGTCTTCCAAGGATTACCTCAAATTTTGCAAGAATTACTTCATTGTCTGAGATCATTTCTGCGTCACCATACTTTAGATTGTGTACTGTATCATAGCTTGCCCATGTTGCATTCAAAAAAGTCAATAGCGACGTTCGCACGTTTGATAGTTCTAAAGATATGTCTCTTGTAACTTGTCTTGAACCTGCAATGTCTATCTCAAACTGCTCTGCCCTTTCCACTATGAGGCGTAATATGGAGAAATTTGACTCACTAATCTCATCTATGATTCTTGCTAAAAGTATTGTCTGCCTGTCTGCCCAACTGTCAGCTTCTTTTGGAAGTTTTCGTAAAAGCGTGGGAGCGTAATTGTACAGACGCGTAATCTTGCCACCATAATCGTCATGGATAGTTACAATCAGATCTTTTTTCACAAAAACCAAAATGGGCGCAGTCAAAGTTTTGTTATTTCCTGGTACCACAAATGGTATCATGAGTCCCAGCGTATCGCTTCTGTCTTCATAACTTGACACATATCCTGATAATAGTATGGAAGGGTCCATGGTAATGTTTAATTTTTCTAAAATTTTTGGAGTTTCTCCTATGATATTGTCCACTACGCATTCGATCCAAGTAAGGTGTACTGGGGATGCTATCTCAACAAGTTCTTCTAAAGTTACTGATGGTTTCTTAAATGGTATACCTTCTTGCAAACCTGCTACACTGATTGTCTTGATCATATCTTAGGGGCAAATTTGGACTTATATACACTTATTCGTGAACAAAAACTTACCTTGTATTTTTCATAATCTATGGATGCTTGCAGAAAAGTTTGCTGTGATGTGACTACATGCCAACTTGTTTTTATTGTATGTTGTAAAACCATGTAATGAAATCATCCATAATGTCTAAAACCTGTGTGTCGCCAAATCTTGCATGAAATATGCAACCCTGGCGGCAATTGTAGCAATTTTTTTAGTATCTGGATTATTTGTTCAACTTGGTAATGTTGATGCTAATGCCACAACAAACGTTGTACCAATGTGGGTAAAGCACATTGCATTGCTATGGTCACAGACAGAGATCTCTGATACTGATTTTGTAAATGACATGAGATGGCTTGTTGAACATCGGATTATTCCAGTAGAAGATCTTGTAGAAAATGTAGATGGTTTTATGATGCCTGATTCTGTAAAAAAGATTGCATATTCCTGGAGTCATGGAAACGTTCCAGACAGTGAGTTTATTCGTGGAATTGAATATTTAATCCAAAATGGGGTAATCGAACTAGATGACAATTTTGTATCAAGAGTACAGAAAGAAAGAATGTCACAAATCTCAGTATACAATGATACAAAAAAATCCGTAGTGATTATTCCAGTTTTTACAGCATCTGCATATTCTGAACGCGGTTTTTACTCGTACTATGCAGGCAATTGTGATGCCATCTGCCTAACATCATTCATCTACACTAGTGTGCCTCTTGGATACACTGCAAGTGGACACGCTGTGGATGTTTTGGAATCCCTTGGATATTATACTCTCACAGACATTGATGTAGATAAAAATCCAAAGATTTTGTTACAATATGACAAGGTGATTGTATTGCACAATGAATACGTTACACAAAAAGAGTTTGACGCAATTACAACCCACCCTCATGTAATTTACCTCTATCCTAATGCACTGTATGGTAAAATAGTTGTGAACTATTCTGCTAATGTGCTGACGCTTGTTCGTGGCCATAATTACCCTGACGTGAAAATACTCAATGGTTTTGACTGGAAATTTGACAATTCCAATCTAGAGTACGATACGCAATGCAGTAACTGGAAACTCTATAATGTAACAAACGGGATCATGCTTGACTGTTATCCTGAAAACCATATAATGCATAACATGCGGCTGCTCAAGGCAATAAAAGACTATTAAATCCCCATGTTGACCAAGTCTGAACATCCTAACATAATAATATGAGTTTCAAACGGATACTGACAATGAAAGTATTAGTTGATGAGATGTATGATGGGTTTGATGCCAAACTCAAGGAATTTGGATATGAAGCATTTAGCGTAAAAAAACTAATTGCCGAGGGAAAAAAACTATCTAGTGACTATTCTGTGATAAAATACGCACATGAAAACGGCATGATTGTTGTAACAGAAGATGTAGAGATTGGAAATGCATGCAAGGAAAATGATATCAGGTGCGTATTGCTTGACAGCGAAACAATATTACAGATAATCCTAGAAGAGTTGAGCAAGCATAAAGATCGTTAATTATTTTCTGGCTTGCCGATTCTTTTTTTGGCTATGATTATTACTATAACGACCAGCCCTACTATGACTGCTCCATCCATGTAATCTGAATAGTGTCTGATCCTAGTCCACTGATCTCCTAATGTCATCCCGACATATGTTAACATGGTACTCCATATGATAGAGCCTGCAAAAGTGTAAATAGAAAATTTTTTCAAGTTCATCTTCGCGATACCGGCTGGCAATGAAATGTATGTTCTAATGGCAGGCAGCAGCCTGCTTACAAATGTGGACCTATCACCATATTTTTTAAAGTATGATTCAGTCCATTCCAGGTGGGATTTTTTCAAGAGAACATATTTTCCATACTTGACAATGAACTCTCTGCCAAGCTTTATGCCTATGACATATGCTACAAGCGAACCAACCAAGTTTCCTATCGAGCCTGCAAGTATTATCAAAATTGGATTGAGTTTTCCAGTAGATGCAAGATACCCAGAAAATGGCATGATTATCTCACTTGGAATTGGTATGAGCGAACTTTCTGCTAGCATTAGAAAGAAGATTCCAAGATATCCTGTATTTGATATTGCCTGGATTACAAAATTTGCTAAATTGTTGATAATGTCCAAAGCAACCATGTTTTGTCAATCTGCCTCATTTTTTTCTTGCAAGTCTTGTACCTTTACCACATTCCGCCGGTACTGGTTCCACCAGGCTCGTCAAAGTTTCTCTGTGGGGCATGTTTGTGTGCTTTTTTCATGTGCCTGTCTAGTCTTACTGGATCGTGGAGCTCAAGACCACACTCTTTACATTTAGTTTCAGCAGGCCCTTCTTTTTTCTTGAAAAGTCCCATGGTTTTGATCATATCATTTGAGATAATATTTCTTACGGAGAAAATTGTCAAGATCTGGTTATGAAAATTAATAGGCTCTGCGTAGAGAGAACCTACGCAGAATAGCATCCAGACGGAATTGGTATGCTATGAAAAGTCATGGATTTGCTATATTGATAAGGGTTACTTTGTGCATTTTATCAAGACATATTCAATGGTATGGTCTGCTGCAGCTTGTTTCATTTTCAGCATTGATTTGAACAATATTGTTTCTACATATGACGGATATCTCTTTAGGATCTCTGATCTGAGGAACTGATGATTTTGAATGTAATATTCTGCCAGAGGCAGGTACACATTTGATCCAACAAGTTTGATTTCGGTAATGTTAAGACCCATGCCTTGGATTGTTTTTTTGATTGTATCCATATCATAATGTTCCGAAGACCACGTCAACTTCAAAATACCGATCTTCAAAATGCTAAACTTTGATGGTTTTGAGAGCACTGGTATTGCAAAGATAGCAGTCCCACCTTTTTTCAGAATCCGTCTTGTCTCTGATATGAAATCCTCGATTGGTCTAAAGTGCTGCGCTGATTCTAGCGCAATTATTCTATCACACGATTCATCTGATATTGGAATTTTTACTGCGGTTGCATTTACCAAGTTTATTTCAGATATGTTTGCCTGTATGTTTGCAAATTTGAGTTGATTTGGGTTTATGTTCACGCATGTGATTGTAATATTTGGATGTGCTTTTTTCCAAAGAAAAGCCGGTTCTGAAAAACCACTCCCCACATCAAGAACATGTCTTGCCTTTTCAAGTTCTGCCATGTCTCCTACTATATTGCACAGGTTTGTCTGAGCGTCTGCAGGACTCTTTGTCGTATTATCCCAATATCCAAAATTGAGAAAATTTCTTCCAGTTGAAATCTGCATTAGTTCAGACAGGTAGTTGTACATGTTCACAATGTCGCCCTCTCCACGTCGCAGTGTCCATAAAATGACATCCATAGGATTGGGATTGTTCAATATGGAAAACGATCAAAACACGGGTGTATTAAGATATGAATTCTTGCAAGTGTGGTTTCCAAAACCACTGATCTTTTTATTTAGCTCACCAAAGCTAGTATACCATGGAAAAATGCGACCCTCGAACCAGGGCGTACAAGAATGGAAAGACTTTTGATCAATGCCGAGATATTGCAAAGGTTATTGCTTTACAGGTGGGAGAAAAGATCAACCAATCTGGTCAGGTGGAATGGAACGAAATCCTACGGACTGTTGAGCACGATGAACTGGTATACAAGCTTACTCTGAAATATCTCAGGCAAAATGGGTATGATATTGGGGACTGGAAAAGACCACGTGTCATAAAGTCTATCTAGAATCTACTGCACAACTCTCATTCTGCGACTTTATCTTCTTGGCCATTATGATGGGAGTTACAAAAAGGACTGGAATTGATATTGCGATAAAGATTGTCTGGATTTGGGCCTCGAAGCTTGTCAGAAACAAAGTAAATGTTGTGGCTCCTGTTCCGAAACCAAACAACATGGTAAAAACTGTGCCAGCGCACGTAGGGCAGCCAACGAATAATCCTGTTATCGCTCCAAACGTCCCTAGTTTTCCTCCACTTTTTGCAATGGAGAACATAGTTGATGACAATGCAAAGTTCAAACCGACCAAGAATGATACCATGACTAGTAGCAGTAAATTCAATGGAATTATCTGCAATCCTATGTGTTCTGTAAAGAATGCAAAAATCATTGGCATGTAGCCTGGAAGATCACAGCATGGTGAGAGCTCTATGTGGGGAGGTTGTGGAAACCCATAGTCTGTAGCATTGATGTCTGGCTTGTAGATTATTATTCCAGAAGTAAACGCAAAAAATAATCCATATCCTATTGTACTTATGATGAAAATTTGTTTTGATCTTTTGTTATGTATGGCATTTGCAATAACTGATAGGATTGTCGAGTCTGCATGTGTAATCTTTGTCTTGTACATCTTGTACAGCCCCCAACCTATTGCTCCAAATGATGAAAATAGTACCACATATGTTGCAACTGCAAGGTTTTGCAAGGCAGGCATGGCAGCGGGAGTGATTATCAGGCTGTTATTTTTTGTATATGCTAAAAATGATATGGCAATAGCTAAAAATCCGACTAGTACTAGTGCAAGATGGGAACGACCCAATGTTTTTTGTTTCTCCACTTGTAAAAAATTCTCGGCCTGACATTAAATTCTATCTACTATTTTCTCCAAAGTGTTTATCTTGGGTAACCTCATATCTTGATCTAGTCGTGAAGATCGACGAGCCTCAAGATTCTGATTATGCTGAGACCAAGATAACATACGTGGGTTTTGTAGACCCGTACGGAGTTGAAGGACTTTTGATCCTACGATCAGATGATGGTAAAGAATTCCACATGCGCGCCTTTTCAGGAGAAGTCGCAAGACACATATCTAATTTTATTGAGGGCCAACGAGGCGCAATTCCGACCATATACAACATGGTGGAAGAAATTGCAGAACTAAACGAGCTCGTCCTTGTAAAGATAAAAGTATATGAAAGTGGCAGCGTCTTGCGGGCTAATGTCTACTTTACTGGAAAACATGATCTTGTAATGCGTAATTATCGTGCATCTGATTCGATAGCACTTGCAACATTTTATAACATCCCAATACTGGTCAGAAAAAATCTCTTGAAAGAAAAAATGGAAGCCTAGGTTAGCACTTGCTCTAATTTTCCTTCTTGCTGTGCAATTCTTAACTCCATTGCAATTCTGCGTCCTACGCCAAAAGTTTCACCATACTTGTATTTTGTATATGGACTTGTTGTGGCAAGAATTGGATTTCCTGGAACTCGTAATGATACGTCATACACTACAATGTCTAGGTCGCGCGTTATGACACTCTGCAGAGAAAATGGACCAATGATCCCAGGTGCATACTCTTTTTTCACGGCATTGACAAACCTGTCTCCAACGTCTATGACTTGCTCAAGTAGAGACTCCCTAATACTTGCAGGTGTGTGACCTACCTCAATATTTTGTAATTCGATGTTTGTCTCAAGTTGTTGTTTTGCAGGAAGTGAAACAAAATCATGAAGGTTTGTCTGCAATCTTCGCTCTATTCCAAGAAAATCCACCTCTTTTGATATCGGCGTGTGAAAATAATTGAAATTGAAATAAGTTCCTATGACAAACTCCTCAATACTTGCAGTCTTGAGTGCATCTCTTGAGATCAATCCCTGTTTTATCTTGGTCTCTGTCTTGTCTTTGTATTCTGCATATGATGATACGTTGAAAAAAGCACGTTCAAGCTTGCGTTTTTTTTCCTGAACTTTTACTATGACTGGTCTGTCTATGTCTTTTGGATCTTTGAACAGTCTTGGAAATCGTATCTTTGCTTTTTGTAGCAAATAATATTGGTTTTTCTTGTTGGCTCGCTCTTCTGCCTGGAACAATGCTCTATTTCCAAACAATGGTACCCTGAACTTGTTCTCAACACCCTCGTATCCCAGATATGCAGTAAGAGCTCTGTGCGGAACCACTATTGTACCAGAATCTCTCAGTCTTGACTGGATCTTGGGAGATAACATGTCCTGGAACCTCTTTACTATTATGATGTCATCTGCAAGCCTTGAAAATCTCATGTATGGCATCTCTCTTCCCTTTTGACACACCACAACTGTCTTGAAATTTTCATCCTTTGCACCGTCCATTATTTCAAGTGCTGAATGACTCCCAAGTGCACCGATGGTTAATTCAGAATACTTGTTTACAATATCTACAATATCGGATTTTTTTATCACGTCGTATCTATTTTACTTGGGTAAAAAAGCGTTATCTAAAGCGAACATGGATTATTTGTATTTTTATTATGAATAAATCTGTGGCAAAAAGGGAATAAAATTTTTGAAAAAACTACTTGAGGTCTTCCTTGTCCTTGAAATCCTTGAGCTCTTTTTCTGATTCTAATCTGCCTTTCTCAAACTCACCCTTTGCTTTTCCAAACGTTTTTGCAAGTTCAGGGATCTTTTTGGCACCAAATATCAAAACCCCTATTATCACTACTGCAATTATTACATTTTCATATGCCATTGGTGCCTTAAATGCGGCAGATCAAGATTTAAGTGTTCCAATATTTTTTGTCTGTCTCTCTGATAATGCCATACCTATTAGGTACAATACTATCATTGGACCTGCCACAAACCACATGGTGACTCCGCTTCCATCGGGTGTTATTGCTGCACCAAGTATGACCATTGCAATGATTGCATACCGTATGTTGTTCCTCCAAAATTTTGGGTCAATTAGTCCAGATGCAGTAAGTGCATACATTATCAATGGTAATTGGAATGATACTCCAAATGCGAGAATAAACTGGAGCACAAATGTGATAAAATCTATTATGTTCAAAAACGTGAGCAAGTCTGCAGATTGGCCATATTTGTAAAGAAATCCTAGTATGTATGGAGTAACGAAAAAATATGAAAATATGCCTCCTATGATGAAAAGGATGATGGCTGGAATTGTTATGTTTCTAATTATCTGGATCTCTTTTCTATGCAATGCCGGTGCCAAAAATCCTACAAACTCTTTGACTATGACTGGCATTGAAAATACAATTCCAAGCAATATTGCGATATAAAACTGGGAAAAAAATGCCTGCCCTGGGGCTGTCTGGATTAATTGTACCGTGGATGGTAGCAGATGATGTTTCATTGATATTGTTACTTGTGCTGCCATGTTGTCAAATGGACTAAATGTTGGATAATACAGCTTGATGCTGTTGTACATAAATGGCGTAAGATGAAAACTTAGGATGAAAAATGAGATTAATGCTATTGCAATAACAGACCTGAATACCCTTTTTCTTAAATCTTCAAGATGCTGACTGATAGTCATAGACTTGTCCATTGTAGATTATGAAATAGGCGGATCTGTATTAATAGTATTTTTTCTATAGTCCTGGGATTGGAAGTATCTTGCTTGAGGGCAAGTTGCTTTTTTCTTGTTCTGGAACAGTAAAGTTCTCGAGCTCTATTGTAAGTTCTGTGCTTACCTCGAAATTGTCGCCCAACTGGACTGCAAGATCTGCAATTTCTTTCGGTGCGTATATTTCACGTGAACCCTTTAGGAATATCCTTGAACTCTTTTCTGCGGGTTCTCCACCAAACTTTTCCTTGAGGAATTTTGTCAGTTTGTCTACCTCTTCCTTTTCTATCATATTGTGATAAAATACAATGCCTTTGATTAAATCGTAATCCCATGGGGTTCCATTTCTATATGAATATACTCCAAAGACTGCACCCTTGTCATCCTTTGGACATTTTATTTCCCAGATCAATACTTTTTTTGGGTCATACTCTGCCTTTCGAACGTCTTCTACGGTAAGTTTCCAATATCTCAAGCGACTCATGTTCTAGTCAACCGATGAATCTTCACCGTTAATATATCTAGGCATGCTTGCGCTCATAAAGAACAACTTTTGTATTATCTAGCGACAAATTGAAACCTCTTCCTCTCTCCGGTATCACGTTATTTCCATCTTCGAGTTTCGTTAATCTGACCAAATTGTACTGCAATAGAACTGGGATCATCTTAATCACATTTGTGGCAAATCCTCTTCTGTTGATTCTAAAATCACCTTGTCTTTCTATAGTTTTTTGCAATGTCTTGCCGTTTTGTATCTCTGGATGAAAATATCCTGCAAGTGAAATACCAACCGACACTGGAATGTTTAAAATGATATCGTCCACTGGAAGTAGATTGTCTTGAGTGAAAAGTTCAAAGAAATTAGAACGATATACATCTTGGCAATAATACTGGCACTGTCTGGTTTTACACATCTTTGGAATATTGTGGGATTTCCAGATATTTTCTATGATGAGGGAGTATACATGGAAAGGGCAATGCACGTACTAAATGGTCTTGGACCACAAGACAGGTATTTTTATGATCACCCTTATTTTGGCCAAATTTTTCTTGCTGCTCTTTTTGGCCTAGTAGGATTTCCAAATTCATTGCATCCTTCAGCTGATCCAAATTTCATCTCATCGCTTTATTTTATGCCCAGACTTGTAATGGGATTGCTGGCAGTTTTAGATACTTTTCTTGTTTATCAAATTGCTGATACTAGATATGGAAAAAAAATAGCGCTAGCTTCATCTCTCTTGTTTGCAGTGATGCCGTTTACTTGGATACTGAGAAGGATTCTTTTGGATTCTATATTGTTGCCGTTTCTCCTGACATCCATACTGTTGGCACTCAAAACAAAAGATTCTAAAAACAAATACCTGTTGGCATCTCTTTCAGGGATTTGTCTTGGTATTGCAATATTTACGAAAATTCCTGTCTTTACCATGATTCCATTGGTTGCAGGTCTTGTGTATTTCAATACTGGAAAAAACATCAAGGCTCTTACACTGTTGTTGATTCCAATATTTTTGATACCTCTTATATGGCCACTTCAGGCCGTAAGTACACACCAGTTTGATGTGTGGGTGAAAGATGTCATAGGACAGACTCAAAGACAAAGTTTTGGATTACCGTATATATCACTAGTTTTTTTCAAGCTTGATCCAGTTCTATTTGTCCTGGGAATTGCTGGAACTGTATTTGCTATTGTGCGGAGAAATTTTTTTATCTTGTTCTGGTTTATCCCGTTTGTAATATTTCTGCTCATGATTGGTTATAATCAGTACTTTTACTGGATTCCAATACTTCCGGTATTTTGTATATCTGCATCAATACTAATCATGAATATCTTGGAACGTCTCAACAAGAGAAATCTGAACAAAGTCTTGCCTTCTATTGTATTTTTAGGGCTTGCTATATTTGGATTGGCAAGTACCATTCTAGTTATCAGTGTAAATGTGACAAACTCTGAATTCCAGACCACATCATTTATTCTAAAAAATGTACATGGTAATGATACTACAGTACTTGCCAGTCCTACATATGCATGGATTTTACATTATGTGTTTCATAAAGAAAACATACCCAATGATTATTCGTTTGTATTGTTTAATCATCTCCAGACTGGGAAAATACTTCTTGTGGCTGATCCCCACTTTTTGATAGATCTCGGAAGAGGAAAACAATTACAACAAATCTATAATGACTCTAAAACAATAGCCACATTTGATGAAGATTTATCAAAATATGACATGTCTACATATCCATATTCTAACATAAAGATGAATGTTGATGGAGAGAACATCCGAGTCAAAATGAAATGAATCTGAAATTACCCCTAAAGTCAAGTATGTTTCCATATGCTCGTACTCAATCTATTGTTACAATGTGATAACATGTGTTTAACATTCCAAATCATGATTCTTCCGTTGTCCTAACTAGAAGAAAACATACGTCAGTCTTTTAAACAAGTGTGAGACCGTACACTTCAAGAGATGAACTCCATACATATTGTGGTGATTCTGGAATCTAATGTTACAGGTAACATTGTTCATGAACAATGTGTAACAATTCTTTATTTGCAGAATATAGGAGATCATGCGAAATGGATCTAAGGATTTTACTCTTCGTCTCTATTGTTGCAGTGCTGGTTTTTCCGCAATATGCTTTTTCCGCTGAGCCTGACTCGAACAGTTCCAATACCACGATATCTAATTCTACCAATACCACGATATCTAATTCTACCAATACCACGATATCTAATTCTACCAATACCACGATATCTAATTCTACCAATACCACGATATCTAATTCTACCAATACCACTATTGTGCCCAAAACAAATGTTGTAATTGATTCTACATCAAGTGCAGTCACATCAAATGCTGACACCTCAAATCCAGGTTCCCCAGTATCATTAACTGTGAGAGTCATGGACACATCAAACTTGCCAACTATTGCCACAGGTTCCGTAACATGGAGTGACGGCAATCTTGGCGGTACATTCAGCAAATCTTCATGCATCCTTTCATCCGGCAGTTGTACTGTCTCATATACCACGCCTACAAATCATGGCGGTACAATAACAATAACCTCGAGTTATGGTGGGGATGCAACGCATTCTACAAGTACTGGCACATTTGCCTTGACTGTACAGACACTTCACAGTGTTATCACCACTATAACATCTACAAGTTCAGGGTCTCAAGTGCAATTTACCGCAACACTTGTTGATACATCCAACTCACAAACCACTCCAACAGGTTCCGTAACATGGAGTGACGGTAATCTTGGCGGTACATTCAGCCAATCTTCATGTGTCCTTTCATCCGGCAGTTGTACTGTCTCATATACCCAGCCTACAAATTATGGACGCAACATATTGATAAGTACTAATTATGAAAGCGATGGAACATTTTCTACCAGTACTGGAACCTTTACCTTGTTGGTACATCCTCTGCCCAGTACTACTCTTACAGTAACACCAAGTACTGTTACTGTGAACGGCAGATCTCAGATACAGTTTACCGCTACAGTAGCAGATGTTTCTAAACTGTCAACAGTTCAAACAGGTTCCGTAACATGGAGTGACGGTAATCTTGGCGGTACATTCAGCCAATCTTCCTGTGTCCTTTCATCCGGCAGTTGTACCGTATCATATACTCCTTCTACAACTACCTCAAACCTAGTAACAATTACTGCTACATATGCAACAAATAATGAATATTCTGGCAGTACTGGGACATCTATTTTGACAATAAATTCTCTGTCTGATACTACTACAATAGTCACACCAAACACTGCTACAGTAAACCAAGGATCTCAGATACAGTTTAGGGCTATTGTGACTGGCGCATCCGACTCACAAACCACTCCAACAGGTTCCGTAACATGGAGTGACGGTAATCTTGGCGGTACATTCAGCCAATCTTCATGTGTCCTTTCATCCGGCAGTTGTACCGTATCATATACAGCGCCTCTTAATTATGGCGGTACGATAACAATCACCACTAATTATGGTGGGGATGATACCAGCTCTGGCAGTACCGGAACATCTACTTTGACACTAGATGTATTGCATAATACCGTCACCACTGTTACACCTAATACTGCTACAGTGGCACAAGGGTCAAAGATACAATTCACAGCAACACTTGCAGATACTTCCATCTCATCAATTGTAACTGGGAGCGTGACCTGGAGTGATGGCAATGCAGGGGGCTCATTTGACACTACTTCGTGCATGCTTTCATCTAATGCCTGCACTGTATTTTATACTCCATCTGCATCTTCTACAAATGTAGTTACAATCACTGCTACATATGGAGGGGATAGCACACATTCTGGCAGTTTTGGCACTGCACAATCTACGATAATCATACTTCCACATTCGCTCTTGCTGAATACTGATCAGTCATACTATGCATATGGTGATGTAGTTACACTCTCTGTAAATCTTCCAGACCAAAGCTTGCAAAGTATTGCAGTTGGGGTATCAAATCCAAGCGGTGACAATATCATATCGAGAACTATAACTACTGATGAAAACGGTACTGGCTCTTTACAGTTCAAGATACCTGATACATATCAGACTGGTGTCTATCAAGATATTGTGAATGCAAATGTTGATGGTAGAAACTATACCAATTCAACCGAGTTTAACGTAATCAAATCACGCGGTGTTTCTATTGACTCGGTACAAATCACAAATCAACAAGGAAATCCAGTTTCAATTCTGCCACAGGGCCAAAATGGATTTGTCAAGGTTTCACTCTCATCGGGAGAAAAAATGCCCGCCCTCTTGACACTCAACCTATTTGATGCAAACCAAAGCAGTCTTGGTACTACATCCATCAAGTCTATCTTAAACCCCGGAACATCTCAGATGACTCTCTCATTTTTCATCCCATCAAATGTACAAGTAGGAGTAGCAAATGTCTTCACTGATGTATACTCTGACTGGCCAAATAATGGTGGAACACCACTTACTGCAGAGTCTTGTCTTGCAGCAGATCTTCAGGATGTATCCACACTTCCTACTTCATACGTTCCATCTGCACCACATGCATGTACAACTTCCACCAGCAAGGTACCGGGAGCTGGAAACGTATTATCTACTGCGATGACAAATAACCAAGCTGAAGTTACACTCGGAGTTGCAATTCAAAACGACTCTATGACATTTATGAGTCCTACTCAGGCTCATCTTCTTGCACTTGCATATGAAAATAACACTGGCCAAAATATGGCCAACAATTCTGTAGGAACAGTACATGTAAATCTTAACAGTCTTGGTACAAATGGAACAAGTACTGGAACTTTTGGTAATACTACAGGAGTTGGACCTGCACAATTTACAACCTTGGCAGGTCCTAACATTCAAAATAATCCTATGGCGCTGAAAATTTTACAGGAAATCCAAGCATCAAAGAAACAAGTGGCAAATATACTGGGGAACCAGACTGCTGCACAACTTGATCAGCAGTTGGTCCTGCAGCAGCGACAATCTGCTGCCAGTCAGCTCAAACAAGACCTATCTGCACTCGCAGTGGCAAGTGCCTCCACCACGCCGGATGCAGCATATGCCAACTTTCTTACAACAGTAACTGACAACAGAACTCAATCTGTATTTCAAGATGAATTTAATTTCATGAAACAGAGGATTGCAGTTGCAAATACTGCAATGCAGTCTGTTATTAGTGGCGGTGGAAGCTTGGATCAAGCACTTGTAACATTTAACAAATATGCCACTGTAAATC
>JARCRW010000045.1 GCA_029850515.1 Nitrosotalea sp.
GCCATATTGAATTTATTTGGACTGTTTACGTTTACAATTTCTAATCCTACCTGTTTGTTATCAACAATCAAGACACAAAATGGTACTTCTACATATTTGCGGTACATTGGTGTAGGATAATATGGATTTGCAATTACCTCTACTCTCTCTTTCAGATTTTTGTCATTTGTCTTTATTGGCCCAGCTTTTTCAAAGAAACCTCGAACCAAATTTACATCTGACAATATCTTGACAGATACTCCTTGATTTGCTTTCTTTATCATCGTATTTATTATGAGTTCATTAGTAAATCTTGAAACTAAAACAATTTCTTTCTCTGCAAATTCCATGATCTCCAAAACCTTTGAAACCATATCTTCCATTGACCATGTCACCATGGAAATTTTCTTGGTAGTATCTTGCAGATCAGAGCTAATTTGTGGTTGCACCTTTGAAATGAACTCCATGATGTCACTATCGTTGAACTTTGAATCTGCTTTTAATACATCGACCATCTGCAAATATTTTGAATTCTTAATTTGGTTTGTTAACCCTATGATGTGTTTTTGGTAAACTACTTTACCAAATGCTGTTTGCATGTATGATTCGTTTTGTTTGATGACCAGTCCAAGGTCCACCAATTGTTTTAGTCTGGTGTAGTATTGTTTTTTTGTAAGGCCTATCTTTGTTGGCGTGTCAATCTCTGACTTGATTCCCTCATTTGCCATAAGGAAAATTGTCAAAGCGTCGTTTTTTGATAATACTGATAATACTTCGGTTAACTGTGCCAAAAGTTTGGAACTGTCGCTTGAGGTCAGGACTGCACTTGAATCTTCTCCTATCTGTTTTTCAGTGACCGTCTTCATAGATTTCTATGTATTAAACACAAAGAGGGCTTTATATCAATTTTGGTGAATTTCAGGTATATTTTCCCATCAAGTGCACGTAAAATATCGCATTGGCGTGTAAAACATCCTGTTTGAAATTTAGTTCTCTATAAATAGAGAAATTTGATATAAAAATACCTTAAATAGGTAATATACTACTTGAAGCAAGTGGAACATGATAGAAAATTGAAGACTGTATTGGTAGTAGATGATAATCCTGATGTTCTATCTCTTTTTGTAGAACTCTTGGAGTTGAAAAATTTTCAAGTTGTTGGGACTGGACGCAATGGTAAAGAGGCTGTTGCACAATATGAGAAACTAAGACCGGATATTACATTTCTTGATGTAGTCATGCCAAATACTGATGGGATCTACGCATTGGATCTTATCCGAGAAATAAATCCTGACGCTATTGTGGTTATGATTACAACAGATCTCTCCCAGGATACTGCCAAGCGACTAGAAGATCTCAAGGCTACTGCTGTAGTCTACAAGCCGTTTGACATCAATGACTTGGTAAAAATTGTAGGTGAAATTGAATCTGACACAAAATCTGGAAAAATTAGGTTTTTCAACTAAAAAATGTACATTGAACATGCGATCAAAATAAAAATCTGACAATTGGAATATTTTTTATCTGTCTTTTTTTTCATATCCATTTCCCGAATTTGGTAACTTTTTTCGATCTTGATCTCTTATTGACCTCTAGTCTAATGTGATTGGTAGCAAGTTTTAAAAAATGCGAATTATTCTACTCAAAAGGGGAGAGCATTTGAGTTCTGAATTATCGCTTGATGAAATGTGGGAGAAAATAGAAGAATATGGAATAGACAGAAAATTGCTGGAGGCAACACATCCTAGTAATGAATTATTATTCCAGCTATATACTGCAGTACTCCGGGTTAACGAAAGAGTACACGCACTAGCCAACGATGATGCCAAAACCCAATAAACTCAAGTCATATTATGCAAACTGATCTTTCATCTTTTGGTGTCTGAAAGTGCAATCTTAGATTACTGGGAATTGTCTTGTTTTTCAAGTTCAGAGCAGAGTTTTTTGTAATCATTAATGGTCTCATTGACAAGCAAGAAGACCGTATTGATGGTTTCTTGTGCCATCTCAAACCTCATTGTCTTTTCTACCAAGTATGACGGATCCCTTGGGTCAAGACCAGTGTCCTCCCAAATCCTTCTTATCTCTCCTATCTGCTTTTGCAGTTTGGCTTCGGTTTTGTCTATTTTTTCCTTAACCTTTTTGACTAGAATGTCGTCTGCCATTTGTTTCTCTATAGGATGGATGTATGACACGGTTAAAAATCCGTTATTTTTGACGCTTGGTGTCTCTTGAATTGTCAAATATTTGACCTAGCCTAGTAAAATTAGTGAATCTTTTCTTTAAATAGAAATTTGGAAAATTATCAAAATGCCATATGAAGAAGTCTATTTTCAAAGACTACGAGAAGAAAATCCTGAAGAATACAGAAAAGTTACCATGGTGAAAATAAAATCATAGTGGTATACGTCAGATTTTTCTTGATATTTCTTTGTAAGTGTAATATATTTTTAGATTTTTAAATAATAAAACAAGTTTTGATGATTTGTGTTCTACTGCATCTAGTCTGAGATGGGTTTCATCACTGTGATACCTTGATCATCTGTTACTGTTACCATCTTTGTACCATCTGGTGGTGAAAACATTTCTTTCTCACCTGAATTCAAAATCGGTAAAGTATCTGAAGTGGTTCCATAATCTACCTTGACATTTGTCAAAGGTGACAAGCCTGTGTTTTGTACATAAACGCGTACAACGTTTCCTACGCCCATGACCATTTCAGTTCTTGGCTCTACAGGCAATGCATATTGTTCGGTGGCAGGGTGGAATGCAAAAAGAACAATAACTGCAACAGCTACTGCATCTCCTCCGCCTATTGCACCGTAAACTATTGGCTTTGCCATGTTATTTTCAAACTAAAATCCATTTTGAAGGTAATTTAAGAGTGATGTCATTTTTACTCTTTGTTTCTTGTTTCTATAATTCTACAAGAAACATGAAAATATTTTTTCAGAAATCTGGGTTTGATAAAAGCAAGATGTTCTAGTAGTTTGACCAAGTTTATCACCTGTTTGCATTTTTGATGGTTTATCTACCTGTCCTGCATGATGATATCATGAAAGCCAAGTTCAAGACCACTTGTTCTGAGTGCAATGCACCGATCAAGTCTGGAGAAGAGATTGCAAAAAACCCTGCAGGCAAATGGGTCCACAAGTACTGTGCACCAGAATCTGAAGAGTTACCCTAATGGTATTGTGCCGATCGTTTTGAAATGTATTCCATTGCCTTTCTGGCATTCTCCTCTGGAGGTAGCACTGTGTCCAAAGTGATATGTTCTACCTTGACAGGCTCGCGAATGCTTTTCATTTTTTGATATACTTGAACTGTTGCATCAGAATAGTCATTTTTGCGTGACTCTAGCCTTAACATGATAATGTCTTCCGGACAAGAGCATTCTATTACGTGAAATTGGTTATCTGCCAGTCCGAGTCTATTTTTCACTTCTGTTCTTGACTGCTCTTTGTTAAATGTGGCATCAAGTATGCAGTTTGTTCCCGCATCGCTGAGGTTTTTTGCGGCAGTAAGCATGGTGTCAAAAACTGCCTTTTGCTCTGATTGGGAATATGTTGGACTAGGAAACAATTCCTTTCTAATCTTGTCTGAAGACAAGACTGTGCCATCAATGAGTGGCGCAAGATTTTTTGCAAGTGTAGTTTTTCCAACTCCCGGCAGGCCGCAGATTATGACTAGCAATTGTACTTCTTACACCTGATCTATCTTTAGATATTTGTCATAATGTCTTGAAAAAATAAAAAATGGTTAACCCAAAGCTCTTGAATGTTTATGTGTGTGGGGTCTCTCTCCTGGAAACTTTCTTCTCATGTGACCTGATGGTCTTGAATAAAGCAGCTCCAAAAACCATGCTTCGTGCTCTATCTCTTCTCTGAGGACGTCTTTTGCAACATCATAAGTGGCAGGATCCTTTCCATGTGTCATCATGCACACCTTGTTCCAATTTACAATTGCACCTTGTTCTGCCTTGAGACATTTTTCCAAGATTGCCTTGGTGTCTATTGGATTTGTTGGAAGCTGCAAAAATTCACAGCCTGACATCTTGATGAAATCTTGTGCATCCAGTGGAAGTTTTCCGCCAAGCTCATAGATTCTAGACAAGCAAGACTCAAAGTGACTGAGGTCTTCTAATCTTGCATCCTCGATTATTCCCTTGAGTGCTTCTCCCTCCATTCCTACACAGTGGGCTCTTAGATTTGTGAAGTAATAGTATGCCGTAAACTCTACTGATGCATTGTAAACTAGGGCCGTGAT
Source organism: Nitrosotalea sp. (assembly GCA_029850515.1). GTDB lineage: Archaea > Thermoproteota > Nitrososphaeria > Nitrososphaerales > Nitrosopumilaceae > Nitrosotalea. Next base: position 4,246 of record JARCRW010000045.1, read on the forward strand.
GAGCTCCTTTACATTAACACCATTTTGTTCTAGGACTTTTACTCCTACTACGTTTGGTTCTTTAACCATGGTTGCGTTCAAGTTTGTTTGAAATATAAGCAAATCGATGGTTATCGTCAAGCTTTATATCGTTAGTATACTGATGATTAGTAGTCTAAGCATGATTAGATATGATTTTGAAAACAGCATGGGTTTTGTCGTAAACACGACTGCCAAGGCATTTCAGAGATCCTTTGATCTTGAGCTACGAAAAAATGCAGGCGTCTCACTTAGCCAATGGCGCGTGGTTGGGGCACTTGTAATACAGCCAGGTCTTACACAAAAGGAGATTGCTGACAAGGTGGGAATTGAGGGGGCCACACTTGTTCCGATAATTGACAAGATGGAAAAAGAAGGGTTGCTAAAAAGAAAACCAGACTCTGATGACCGGAGGGTGAACCGAATTTATCTTACGCAAAAAGCAGACTCTTTGTGGGAAACAATGATGGAATGTGCACTTAGGATACGCAAGTCTTCCTCAAAAAATATTTCTGAAAATGACATCCATACAACTCTTGAAACACTTCGCAAGATATCAAAAAACTTGATGGCATTCTCTGATCTTGACAAGACAATAATGCCGGTAAAAAAAATAAACAGGACGATCTAGATTGAGCGTTTCAAGATCAAGTGATAGTATGTCTGAAAAAATTTCCCCATCTGCATGGAAGACACTTGCAATTCTTAGCCTGATTGCCACCATGGTAATGTATGCTGAAACAATGCTTGTCCCAGCAATTCCTGACTTGATAAAAGATTTTCACATATCATATGGAATGTCATCCTGGATTCTTACTGCATACTTGATTGCAGGTGCAATCATGACTCCAATTACTGGAAAACTCTCCGACATCTATGGAAGGAAAAAAATGCTTCTTGTCATAATGGGAATTTATGCAGTTGGGGTCTCACTTGGGGGATTTGTCACAGACATTTACCAAATGCTTGCAATTCGTATACTCCAAGGGATTGGCATGTCCATGTTTCCCATTGCATTTGGTATAATCCGAGAGTCATTTCCTAGGAGCAAGCTCGCAATAGGACAGGGAGTGATAACGTCCATGTTTGCGACAGGAGCCGTGATTGGCCTTGTTGCAGGGGGACACTTGATACAAAACTATGGCTGGAATGCAACATTTTTTTCAATAATACCTGTGGTGATTTTATTATTGGTAGTAATTGCGCGTTTCATACACGTGGACGAATCACATATTCCAACAGGACAAGAAAAAAACAATCCTAAAAATAAAATAGACATCCAGGGCGCAATCACGCTGACTGTATCCATTAGTGCATTTTTGATGGCATTGACCATGCTGGAAAATGGTGACACGTCAAACTTGTTTTCAGTACTGGGCCTTGTAATAATTGGCCTTGTCTATCTGATACTATTTGCAATCATTGAAAAAAGATCAAAATCGCCTCTTGTAAGCATGAAGATTCTTGCAAACAAGATAATCTTACCATCCAATATCATGATAATGATTGTTGGTATGTCCATGTTCATGGTATTTCAGACAATCCCTGTTCTTGTTCGCAGTCCGTTGCCATTGGGATTTGGAGAAAACCCCTTGGCTACAAGTAATGTCCAACTTCCATTTGCACTTGTATTGCTAATCTTTGGACCAACATCTGGATTTATCGTGTCCAAGCTTGGCTCTACAAAACCAATCATTGTGGGAAGCATAATCAGTACCATTGGGTTTGCAGATCTGTATCTTAACCACTCGACAGAACTGTTGGTTTCTATCAACCTTGCAATCTTGTCAACTGGACTGTCTCTTACAAACGTAGGTGCAATGAATGTGATAATGCTTGCAACACCAAAACAAGACATGGGCGTATCGCTTGGAATGAGCACTCTGATAAGAATAGTTGGTGCCTCATTGGGCCCTGCAATGGCTGCCATGTACATGCAGACTCACAAGACAACACTTGTCGGAATATCGGGAGCATTTCCTACTGCAGACTCGTACAATCTCATATTTTTTACTGCCACTTTGATATCTGGCCTATCAATAGGGATGGCAATTGCCTTGAAGAGGCAACTTGCAAAGTCTTCTATTACAAACTAATTATGCAATCAATAGTGAAATACTGTGTCACCAATAGTCTTTTTCCAGTCTGCTCTAATTCCTGGCTTGCCCTTTAGTTTTTCCACATAATTAAAAGCAGACAAGCCAGCAGTTGCACCGCCTGAGCATGCAGCCACAATCTGTTTGTATGGTATGCTTGTTGCATCGCCTGCTGCAAATATTGCAGGGTGTGATGTCTTACCATCTGGCGTGATCTCGATCTCGCTTCTGGTGTTAATCTTGACCAGGTGTTTTATAAAATCAAGGTTGATCTTGGAACCCATCTCTATGAAAAGCCCATCGACGTTGACAACTTTTTCCTGTCCTGAATTATTTACTATTGTAATTGATTGGAGACTGTTTGCACCAGAGAGCGCCTTGACAGAAGACTGGGGGACAAGCTCAATGTTTTCTTTTTTTTCAATTGACGCAATCATCTCCTTGTCTCCGCCCAATGCACCGCCTTTGTAGATCAAGTAAATCTTTGATGCCATTCTTGAAAGCAGGATGCCAGACTCCAAAAGATATGCGCCAACACCAATCACTGCAGTTGTCCTGCCCTGATAAAACGGTGCATCACACTTGGTGCAATAGTGCACTCCCTTGTTTACAAAACTGGATTCATTTTCTACGCCAAGATTGTTTGGCCCCTTGCCTGGTGCAAGAACAAGAGCCTTTGCCTTGTATTCTGAACGCGTTGTTTTGATACTCAGGCCAGACTCTGTCTCTTCCACCTGTTCTACTGTATCGTAGATCATCTCTCCTCCAAACATCAGAAACTGATTTTCAAGAGTCCTTGCTAAAAGTGGCCCACTTGACATTATTGTTCCGGGATAATTCTCCAGCTTTGGGATTAGGTTTAGCTGTCCCCCGAGGTCCTTTGAAATTAAAAGGCATGAGACCTTTTGCCTTGCCGTAAATATTCCTGCGGAGAGTCCTGCAGGTCCTCCTCCTATTATGATTACCTCGTACTCTTGAGCCATCTAGTTTACGGCAACAAGTGTGGTGATGTTGTTTATCCCGTCAATTTTGTGTAAATCTACATCTATTGCTGTCTTGATCTCTTGCATGTCGTTTGACTCTAAAACCACTAAAACATCGTATATTCCATAAATTGTCTTTACTGCCTTTGCTATTGGGATTTTTTTTGCGGCCTCGATTATGTTTTGCTGCTGTTTGTAATCCACATTTAGTAAGACAAATGCCTCATTCACAGGCTTGTATGATTGTCATATCTTAAAAGGATTTTCTGACACTATCACGTAATGTTTTTTGCGTCGACCTTGTCCTTTAGAAATTCAAGTTCCTTTCTGGTGCTCTCAAACTCCTCCTTTGTTCTTGCCAGTGCTACTTTTACTATCTCTAGTTCTTTTTTGGCAGCTTCATATTTTGCATTTATTGATGCGGCAACTGCGCCTGCTGCCTCCACAATTTTCTTGGTATCGCTTGTTCTCCCAACTGTTGCAAGCTCTGTCTCAATAAACTCTAGTTCTTTTTTGGATAGTAAGATCTCTTTTTTCTTCATTTCATGCTGTGCCTTTAATGATTCAATCTCTCGCTCTTCATTTTCTCTTGATGACGTTATTTTTTCCAAGTCTTGTCTTGCAGAGGTTATGTTAGATTTGATTGATTCAAGCTCTGTTAGTGCAGACTCTTTCTCATAATTTATCCTCGACAGCTCTTCTTGTGCATTGTTTATTTGCTGTCTGATGTTTTCTGCCTCGGTCTTGGAATATTGTGATCTTACCATCTCAAGTTCCTCTTTTGCAGATTTTATCTGATCTAGTATGGAATTTTGTTCTGCCTTTGTTGACTTGATCTCTTCCCTTGCTGATTCTACCTCTTCTTGTACCGTCTTTGCCTCTAGAGATACTGCATCAAGTAATGTCTTTGCCTTTTCTAACTCATGAGTGTAGGATTCTAGTATCATAGCTGAATTTTCTATCTCTTTTTTGAGGTCTGTGATTTCAGGTGACGTGTGCTCTTCTCTTGGAGATGATGCCATCTCGTCTTGCTTGGTGTCATCACTGGCATGTTCTTTTTTTGCACGTCCAAAAAGTCCCATGGAGATAACTTTGATGTAAGGTAAGAAAAGTATTCCTTTTGTAAGTTAGGCTCGCTTTTTCATAAATGCAAGGTAAAAGCCCAGTCCACCAATGACAAAACCAAATATTATGAGTGCCATGCCTCCAACTAGGTCTTTTGTGTAATACTGTGGGACAAAAAAGAATATGAGCACTCCTATTGCAATCAGTATGACTCCGCTGCCCTTTGGTCTGTTGTGTTCACTGTGTGCCATGTTTTACAAGTATTCTGAGATTGAAGACGCTATCTTCTTTCTTCCAATGTCCATTATTAGAGGCCCAATCTTTGGACCCCTGTCTGATGCAAGTATGATTTGGTATAACATCTTGAACAAGTCCTTTGGCTGCATTCCCTTGTCTTTTGCAATCTGGTAGATGGTGTTTTGCAGGTCTGTGGGTTCTTGGTCTGATGATAGAATGTTTACAAGGTGGCCAAGCACTTGTCTTGAAATATCATCCAACTCGATCTCAACCTTTGTTGGAATGTCGTAATCATCTGCATAATTTCCTGCAAGTGTGATGATCTCTTCGACATCTGGACTTGATTCTTTTATGGTGCCATATTCGAGCAGTTTTTTTGTGACAAGGGGTATTCGGTTTTCTCGAAATATCTTGCAGAGCTGGATGAGTAATCGGTAATTGACATATGGCTTTTGCACTTTTGGTGGATTTAGCAAGTTGACATATTCGTACAGTCCCTTTGATCTTACAACCTTGGTCTCATTGTCCAGTTTTATTTTTCCAAAATAAATATTCTCAAGTTCATTGTATTCGTCCATCAATGCAGGTATGTCATCAATTCCTACTTCACGAGCACCTGTTATCCTCTTGTAGAGCAAGAGTAGAATTGTCTTTGGAGTTCCATATCGAAGCCAGGTCTGTGATGTCAGGACATTTCCAAGTGACTTTGATATCTTTTTTCCTCCTTTGTCAAGAAACATTTCATATTTTACATGGGTTGGTGCTGGAAAGTTTAGGATATTTTCAGAGACCCAGTCATTTACCTTGACTGAATCCATGATATCTTTGCCATATGCTTCAAACCTGATGTCAAATGCATTCCATCTTGCTGCAAATTCTACCTTCCATGGTAGCTTGCCCAGATCTTTTGTAATATCTGCAATGCCTTCATGGCCGCATCCCTTCAATGGGTTTGAACCTATTGTTGTATCAGAACATTTGTACTTGATCTTTTTTTCATCTACCAGGTATTCATATGCAATTGCAGTGTACAACCTTCCGCAGCTTGCACAGACTGGAAAATATGGCACTACCTCTTGGTATTTTTCCTGGCCCACCATCTCGGCAATTTTTTCGCCAATTTTTTTACTGTTTATTAAAATTGTATGAATCTGATCTTTTAGCAATCCATTTTTGTAAGTGTCAACACCGCGCTGAAACTTGTACTTGATTCCAAGCTTGTCAAGACCATCAAGCAAAATGCTGCTCATGTGCAACCCGTACGAGTCATGGCATCCAAACGGGTCTGGAATAAACGAGACTGGTTTTCCAATGTGCTCTTTTAGGGATTCTGGCAACCCTTCTGGAATTTTGCGGAGGCCGTCAAGGTCATCAGAATATGCAATCAGCTCTGACTTGTATCCAAAGTTTTCAAGTGCAAGCTTTACACCATATGCCCTTACTGCATCACCCAAGCTTCCAATGTGTGGTATCCCTGATGCACCAAGGCCGCTCTCGACTCGGATTAGATCTGTCTTTCTTCCAAGTGACTTTTCTCTTTGCAACAGCTCGTCTGCAAGTTTGTCTATCCATGTGCCCCTGCCAATTATCTGCTGCTCTTCTTCCATTATTTCAAATCCTTTGACATGTATGGTCCAAGCTGGGTGTAACCAATCTTTCTATAATATTCTCTTGTACCAACCGCGCTAATCACTAACAGTCTCTTGGAATCAAACTCTTCTGCTGAAATCTTTTCTGCCTCATTCATCAGGTTCTTTCCAAGGCCTAGATGCTGGATGCTGTCATGCTCCCTTTCTCCAAGCTTTAATGATTTTCCATAAACGTGGAGCTCTCGTACTATGCATGTGTTTTGTGTGACCTCGCTTCTATGTGCCATTGCACTTGGCTTTCGCAGTCTCAAAAATCCAAATATCTTGTCACTGGAATCATCATATGACAAAAAAACCTCGTTACCACCCGACGAGTCATAATTTTCCCTGTGCATCTTAATGTCATCCATGTTTATTGTTGTACCCTCTGAGAGTCCTGCCTCTCTGCACCTGATGCACTTGCAGGATATGTTTTGCTTCCTTAGGTTTTGCTGCACTATCTGTCTTAGGTTTCCAAGCTTTGGTCCTGCAATTATCTGGTCTGATGAAATTTCTCTCTGAACTCTCATTATTCTTACCCATCTTGGAATTATTTTTTTTATCTCTGTGAGTACTCGAACCATTTCGTCATCAGAATAGGGGGTAAAGTTTCCTTGCTTGTATGTTGCATAAAGAGGAGTGTCCTCTAGAACTAGTGTTGGGTAGATCTTGAGCATGTCCGGCCTTAGCTCAGGATCTGAAAACAGTTTTCTAAAATCCTCGATATCTTGCTCGGGAGTCATGGATGGAAGGCCTGGCATCATATGTGCCACGATTTTATACCCTGCATCCTTTGATATCTGGAATGACTCTGTAACATCCTTGTACGAGTGTCCCCTGTTTACAATCTCGTATACTTTTTCATGAAGGCTCTGCACGCCAATCTCAACTCGCGTAACTCCGTAATCTAGCATCCAGTCCACGTGATCTTTTTTGCAATAATCCGGCTTGGTCTCTATTGTAAATCCGACATTTCTGAAATTTGCCTTTTCATTGTTCTTTTTGGCCGACTCTAAATCAGGTGAATCAAATCCGTTTAATGCGTCGTAGCATGATTTTATAAAATCAGTCTGGTAATTTTTTGGCATGAACAGAAACGTTCCGCCAACTATGACAAGCTCCAGTTTTGTGGAATCATGTCCATATGCAATCAAGTGCTCTAGTTTGTCAAGAATCTGCCTTTTTGGATCATAACTGTTTGCAATTGCATTCTGTGTAGATGGCTCCCTTCCTGTGTAACTGTTGGGAGAGTTGTATTCTATTCCACCAGGGCAATAACTGCATCTTCCATGCGGGCATGCGTAGGGTTTTGGCATCAGGGCAATTACTGCAACACCTGACGCTGTCTTGACGGGCTTTCTCACTAGAGCCCTTTGCAGTTTGATGTAATCTACTCCTGTGACTGACGCAAGTATCTCGTAATTTCTTGGAATTCTTTCAAGAGCATATTTTATGCAAATTCGCTTGACTTCCTTTTTTACATCCTTGTCGGTAGGGTTTGGAATTGAAAGAAGGCTGGTGCAAATTTCTTTGCATGCATCTTCGAATGTCACTTCAGCTTTTTGCACGCCTTGTTTGAACTAATTTGGGTATTAAATCCTAATCTGGTTATGCTATTTTGAGCCTGTCAATGTAGACGCCCTTTTTGTCTACAATGTTACCAATCTGACTGCTTGCAAATCCATGTTTCTTGAATATCTTGACAATCTTTTCTGACTCGCCACTTGGTGCCACAAGGCAGAATCCTATTCCCATGTTAAACGTCTTGTACATCTCTTCTTTTTTTACGCCCTGGTCTTGAATTTGCTGAAATATCTGTGGCACCTCTGGCAGGTCATCGAGAAGAAATCCTGTCTTTTTTAGCCTCAAAAGTTTGGTAAATGCACCGCCTGTTATGTGGGCAAGGCCATGAATCTTGCACTCCTTGATTGCCTGCAAGACTGGCTTGACATAGATTTCAGTCGGCGCAAGAAGTGCGTCTCCCAAAACTCCGACGCCCTTTATTTTGTCCCGTATGGAATATTTTGAAAAAAGCGCCTTGCGTGCAAGCGAGTATCCGTTTGAGTGCAGGCCGCTACTGTTTATTCCAATGATTGCATCTCCTGTTTTTATCTTGTCTCCTAGAATCATGTCACTTTTTTTGAGAATTCCTACAACCATCCCTGCAAGATCAAACGAGAAATTTTCTCCTGCTATTAAATCGGGAAGTATTGCAGTCTCTCCGCCAACAATAGGAACCTGGGCCTCCCTTGCACCACTTACCAGTCCACGAACTATTTGGTTGAATATTTTTTGGTCATTTCTGTTTGCTGCAATATAGTCTACAAATGATATTGGAACCGCACCTGTGCATATTATGTCATTTACATTCATTGCCACACAGTCGATTCCAACTGTATCGTATTTTTTCATCATCTGGGCAATCATTACCTTTGTTCCCACTCCATCTGTGTGGGTTGCAAGTAGTGTGCCTCCTGGTATCTCTACAATTCCTGCATAGTGGCCAAACCCTGACATTGTCTTTGCTTTTTTTTGCAGCTCGTGGGTTGACGCAATTAGATTTCCAATGCTTTGCTGGCTCTGCTTTATTTTTTTGATGTCAACGCCTGCATCCTTGTAGGTTATTGCCAATGGATCTTAACTCGATTTGATTGGAATAAAAGAATTATGAAATCGACCTAAGATGAAGTATCTGAAATCAGTTGCTCTTTTGCATGAACAGATCAAGCATGATTCTTCCCTTGTCTGTTATGGAATAAACCATGTTTGATCCCCTTGGCTCTTTTTTGATAAAATTGTATGACGTACACAGGTGCAGATAATTCAGAAAAGACCGCTTCATACGTATATTTGATTTTACATACAGGTCTGAAAAAGTCATTTGGCTGCATCGCAGCTGGTAGAGCAACTTTAGGATGGATATGGTGCTAAAGTCTCTTGCCCTTGTCTTGACTGCATCAAGCACCTGTTCGTCTCGCTTTATTATGAAATCTGCAAAGTGGTCTGCCACTTCGACTGATATGTATGTCATTCTTGGTTTCATGTTACGGTACTTATACCGTACTATACCTTATTAATTCTAGCTGGGTGGATTTTTTGAGCTTGGCACTAGCTTTTTTGGACTACATAAATCTCTAAATGTTAAAACCACGTCAAAAATAATCATTAGATATAAAGTAAAAGACGCCAAGTGGTATACGGTGTGAAACTAAAATTAGGACAACATGGTTACATAATCCATCGGATTCGAATTTTTTTATTGCTAAAGAGAACTACACCAACTGATTAATTTCCCCCCGGTAGGTCATGCAAGATTCGAAATCAATACTGCAATCTAGAAGAATTCTACACCAATTTTTTTTAAATATACATCCAGTAGAGTAAGGGATGAAAATTCTGCACATTTCAATAGGAAATTAGGCGATGGAACGCAAAAATGAACTGTACAGTCTCATGTTCCTGCCAGGTCCATCCCTTTTTAAACTAGAGGAGATCAGGTCATTTTTCTAACTTGTTATGTACTGAATTCTTGCAATGTCTGTATTTTCATTACCTAATTTTATATATCAAATAATTGTAATAATACTATGGCACAAAGACAAGACTACAATATCATGATCAAAAAAGATGGCAAATTTTATGTTGGATATTGTCTTGAAATTCCTCAAGCTAGAGGACAAGGAGCTACCAAGGCTGAAGCAGTACATGATACCAAACAAGCTATAAAACTCTGCAAATCATATCTTGAAAATAAAAAGAAAAGTTCTGCTTCTAAACTGGTAACTGTCTCAGTTTGAGTCTTCCCATAATAGGCTGGAAAGAGACTCTCAAAGCATTATGAAAAAAGGGATTTTATTCAACAAGACAATCTGGTAGTCACATTATAATTGAAAATGGGCAAGGGTTGTGGACTTCAGTTCCAAGAAAAGATGAAATTAGGAAAAGGGTTGCTGTTACAAATTATATCTGATTGTGGTTTGACAAAAAAAGAGTTTCTTGATCTATTGTAATCTTGTTGTAGTTGCTATGTTGAACCGAAAACGAACTATACAGTAGCATGTCCGGCCCGATCTGTGCTAAAATTAACTCATTCATGTTTTGAGGGAATTAAACTAAGCAAACAATTCCCTCAGTGAGTCTTGTAAATATGTGAAAACAGTTTAGAAATTAGTCATCAGTAGCAAGATCATCTAAAAGTTTAGAGTACTTCTCAATGAGTTCATTTGTGATTTGCTCATCTTTTGGACTCATAATGGTCTAATTCTTTTTGAAATATAAAAAGACAGCTGTTTCATAATGCTTTGGTTTAAGGTTTGACTTTGTTTCTTGATCTCACTTAACATATCCCTTAACTCCAAATTCTCGTTATCTGGATCAATCTCTAATTCATATCCGTTATCATGTAGAAATTTACTTGCTGCGATAATTCCTGTTCTTCTATTACCATCAAAGAATGCTTGAACCCAAGGAATAACAGCCATTATACAAGCTGCTTTTTCAATCAAATCTTCTTCTCTATTTCCAGAATTACCCACACTGTTTACTTTTGGAATTACACGATCAATATTTTTAGTAGTTTCAACGTATACCTTGACTTTTTTTATTTTCTCATGTCTTTTGAGAATTTTCTCATTTACATCAATTAAATATTGATTATCCAGATTCATTATTATCCCATTGTTTGATGTCATACAATATTTCTCTTAGATGATGTGATTTAAGGGTTGAAAGAATATCTTGTTATTTTTAATGTGTATTTCATTTCTCTCCATAAAATTAATTATTTTCAATAAAACCGTCCCGTTTCATAGTGCATTCAAGTCATCAAGGATTAAACCGAATGTATGTTATGTAAAAATTGTTAGGGTTTCGCACTTTTCGCCCGTAACCCACCTCTGGTATTTGTTTGTCGTATTTCAAGGAGGGAACTAAATCAAGTGAACAAGACCCCTCAAGGGAATTAAAATTATGATAAAATCTGAATCCGAAACTAAAACTTAGATTCAAAAACCTCTATCATAAATCATTCTTGAATATGACTGGTATTTGAATGTCAAAATGAGACCATGTGGTATGGCATCCCTCCAATTCGAACTAATGTCAACTCGTTCATAT
>JARCRW010000046.1 GCA_029850515.1 Nitrosotalea sp.
GATCTGGAATAATCTTTGAACAGGGTGGGATCGTTTTTGTACCATTCCCCTTTACAAATTTAGCTTCTTCAAAGAAACGACCAGTTCTCATTTTGTCCAGAACAAATTACAACAAACAGTCTTCAGATTTTGTTTGCTGTGGTATAACATCCAATATTAATAACTCGTCACATTCTGTGTTAATCCAAAGCAAGGATCTCTTGGTAGGAGTTATTCCAAAACCAAGCAGAATAAAGGTAAACAATGTATTTACCTTGGAGAAGTCTCTAGTGATTCAGAGCTTTGGCAAGATCAAGGAGAATATAATGGAAAAAGTAATGGAAGAATTCCATGACATGTTTGAAGGACCGCACAGAGGTCATCATTATAACCGCAATGACTAGATTGAGGCAAGTCAGGGATTGTCAAACCGATATGTATGAGAATCATAGATCGGTCTTGGTTTAGATTATCTGTTACCCATTCCAGCTGCAGGCATCCAATTTCACATAATAATAAAGTTATATCTGAGAGATGGAGACATAGAACCAAATGACTTGCTTTTGCGGCTGCGAGACCTTTGTCAAGGATAGCAATGGATTCAAGGTAGGCTGTGTAAAATGCAGCCATGGCGCACAGAATCACGAGCAAAGCTTCAAGCTAAAACCACTAGAAGAAGGGGCTCAGAAGAGAGGATCTCTATCTTAAAGATCTATTCGCCTATTACTTTAACAAGAACCCGTTTTGGCCTCTTGCCGTCAAACTCTCCATAAAAGATCTGCTCCCAGGGACCAAAATCAAGTTGACCCTTTGTTATAGCCACTACAACTTCCCTTCCCATGACTTGCCTTTTGAGATGTGCATCTGCATTGTCTTCTCCGGTCTTGTTATGCTGATACTGTGATATCGGTTCATGTGGTGCGATACCTTCTAGCCACTTTTCATAGTCCTGATGCAATCCACTCTCGTTGTCATTTATGAATACACTAGCAGTGATATGCATTGTATTAACTAGACAGAGGCCTTCTTTGATATCACTTTTTTGGATTATTTTTCTTACCTCTGGTGTTATATTGACAAATCCTCGCCTAGATGGAATTTCATATGTAAGATATTCAGTATGCGATTTCATGTCAATGACAGAATCACATACTGATAAAAATCAAGTGCAGGCTCAGAACTCAAGATCCTTCTCATCAAATCAATAGGGATTTGGTCATCAACGCCTGCAACCAAACAATTTTGTTTGTTCCTACTTGAGTCTTTCAAGAAGCTTGATAAAAGGCGAGAGCATTGCTTACACAAATGGTAGCAATCGATGCAGCGTGTTCCCTTGAAAGTTTTAGGAAGTTTGTAATCCTGAGCACTTGTAACTCGTTTATTCCAGAAAGTTACTTGGAGGATTACGAGGTATTCCCTGAACGTGAGACATTGCCTGGTCCAATTTATGTCGAAGCTGCAGACAAGGTCACCCTGAAAAAGATTCGAGACATGACTTTTGTGAATGCAAAAGAGGTACTTGGCATAATATACTCGTCAAAAAGCGGCAATACGAACCTAAAGTGGAGACAAGTAAGAAGAAACACGGGCAAAGTAATGGGTGAGGCGTCAACCAATACGCTTGTTAACTTGACCGAATCTGGAGTCCTGACACAGGAATGGGTCCAGAATTATTTGAGAAAAAAGGCAGAAGAAAAGAAAGAAGCCAAGACTGACGAGCTAACAAACTAGATTACTTTTCTTTTTTATTATGGCTTGACAAAGGTATTAGATTGATTATCAAAAAAATAGATGACAACGCCGTAGCCCTAATACCAGAGGAATCAGACGATCTCTTTACACTACGGCGTACCATAAGCAAGGGTGACAGGATAATTGGGGACACATCAAGGGCCATCAAGCAGGAAAAAGATTTTGCAAGACCTGACAAGGCTGAAAGGATAAAAATTCGCATAGCGCTAGACGTTGAAAAAATTTCCATTGATGAGGTAGTTGACAGATTAAGAGTCCAGGGCACCATAGCAGAGTCGGACAATCAATCCGTAAGCAAAGGATCACACCATTCCCTGACACTAAAAATTGGTGATGCTGTTACTCTAATCAAAAAAAGTTGGAGCGACATTGAAAAGAGATTGATCTTTGAAAAAAAGGATCATGGTGCGTTTCTTCTTGTTGCAATAGATACAACAGACTGCGGCTTGGGGAGATTGAGTGGAACGCATCTCAAACTTTTGCCAAACATGTATTCTGGTGCAAGTGGAAAGAGATACAAGTCCAAATTCAACATACAAGACTTTTTCAAAGATGTTCAAAGTGCAATCTCGACGTTGATAAGAGATGGGGACAGCATAGTGATATTCGGACCAGGCGAGACCAAGAAGAGGCTGGTGAATTTTCTCGCAGAGATTCCATCAATAAAGGGCCACAAGGTGCAGGCAGTAGATGGAATAGATTCTTCAGGGGAGGATGGAATTTACACTTTTATAAAATCAGATATTATGAAGCAGACACTTGACACAAGCAAGATTGCAAAAGTTTCTGCCATACTAGATGAAACCATGGCAAGGGCAAACAAGAAAAGCAACAAGTTTACCATGGGTTTTGAGGAGACTGCAAGGGCAAATGAGGTAGGTGCAGTAGAATCACTAGTATTTTCAGACAGGATATTTGAAAAGCAAGATGAAGACAAGATAATAGAATTTCTCAACCAAGTCGAGTCAAAAGGAGTCGAAGTTTATGCAGTAGATTCAACCACGGATGCTGGACTACGGGTTTCGTCTCTTGGAGGAGTGATTTCTCTTCTTAGGTTTGCTCCCCAAAGTTGACTCGTCAAGCCATTTCATGTACGGTACGCTGACACTATCCATCTTTAGCTCTACAATTTCGGGCACTTGATATGGATGAGATTTTGCTATCTCTTCTTTGAGTTTTTGTTTTGATTTTGCAGTAGTTTTAAAAAGTGCTAAAAATTCTCCGGTATCTTCAATCTTGCCTTTCCAAGAATAGATAGAGTTTATTTTGGTATAGTTGACACAAGCTGCCAGTTTTCTTTGCACTACAACATGTGCCACTTGGGAAATTGATTTTTTGTCAGGATATGTTGAAACTATGACAATTCCCATAGCAACTGATAAATTTGCCCTGACTAAAAAGAGTATCAATTAATTTGGACTTTTCATTTTTGACGCACAATTCCATCATCTATGTTTTGATTGCATGGGTCATAGTATTTGCAGTTGCAAAGGTCTCAAAACTTGACAAGCATGGATTTGAAATAAAGCCATACAGTTTGACATACAAGAACCAGAATGTTCAGGTGATACTCTCAAGAATTCTAAGCAGGACCCAGCGGGCAACTAGAATTTTTTCAAACACAAGTGTAGTGTTGGGTTTTGTGATGATGGGAGCTGCATTTTGGTATCTTGCATCCAACCTGTCAAACTTTTTTGTAAAGCCAGAATCATTTGCTGAGATGACAGTACTCATACCAGGAGTCACAATCCAATCAAGCGCAAACATTGCATACTTTTTGCTTTCCGTGCCAATTGTACTGGTCATACATGAGGGTGCACATGGAATTGTTGCCACACTAGAAAAGATAAAAATCAAGACTGGAGGATTTGCAGTCTTTATTGCACTATTTGCAGGATTTGTCGAGCCAGATGAGGAAGAGTTTGTCAAAGCAAAAAAAATCTCACGCCTTCGAGTAATTGGAGCAGGTGCCACATCAAATGTCTTGTTTTCATTCATAATTGCAGGGCTGTTAATATTCAATCCATCATTTGCCCTAATCATGCCAGACCCAATCAGGAGTGTATTTTACCATGAACCACTTGGAGTTCCAATAGTTTCAGTTATGGAAGGCTCTGGTGCTGAAAAAGCTGGATTACAAAAAGATGACATTATAAATGCAATAGATGGAAATTCCGTTTTACTTCCTCAAGACTTTGCCAAGATAAAATTAAAGCCTGGAGACACTGCCATGGTTTCAGTAATTAGAGATGGAAAGCCTTTACAGATTCCTGTTGTCATAACTGCTTCCAAGGATGATCCGCAAAAAGGAATGCTTGGAATTTTAAGAGCCGCACTCCCATCATACCAGCCAGTAGTTCCATATTACATTCACTGGAGTCCCGAGGTCTTTATGTTCCTACTATGGCTTTGGATGTTATCGTTTTTCATAGGAATATTCAACATGTTACCTTTGCCAATATTGGATGGTGGCAAGTTCGTCCATACAATAATTGAAAAGAAGGTATCTGAGAAAGTATTGAAGTGTGCAATGCTGTCGCTTTATAGTGTCACGTTCATTTTGTTTGGTTTGAATATTGCCCTGTCAGCAGTAAAATCAGGTTTTATAACAATTTAGCAAAACTTTTCTGGCCGGATCAGACTTGTCTTGAGACGAACTTGCCATAGCCAGGTTTTGCAACAATCTTAGAATCTTCGGCAATTATATTTCCTCGAACAATTGTTTTAACAGGCCATCCCTTGAGACTCCAGCCTTCATAGACAGTATAATCAGAAAAACCATCTATGATTTCAGCGGACACCTTTCCTTCCTTTTTTAAATCAACTAGAACAATGTCTCCATCAGAGCCTTTCTGGATTGTTCCTTTTTTTGGATACATTCCAAATATTTTGGCCGTATTGAGACTGGTCATATTTGACAACTGTTGCAAGTTTATCTTTCCCTTGTTGACTCCTTCACTTAGCAAGATAGGAAGCATGGTACCCATTCCTGGAAATCCCGCAAGTGCACTCCACACATTTTCGCCGCCAAGCTTTAGATTCAGCCTGTTTGCAACATGATCCGTTCCAATCGTATCTATTCTGCTACTT
>JARCRW010000047.1 GCA_029850515.1 Nitrosotalea sp.
TTAACACATTGTGAAGATTATCATTTTTGATAATTACGAACCTACATTATAAGATAAGAGCCCTCCCAAAATTAACAATTCTGGGCTCTAGGAATCATCCAAAATTAACAAACAATTCCAGTTAATCCTGTAGCAATTGTATGCAATGATGTGATACATTGTTCCCTGTTCTGTGTAGGATGTACCTTGACATGATGTACTCTCCAAACATTCTCTTTATGGCAGAAAATATGGTCTCGACCTTTTGCTTCTCTAATGGTATGTGTCCCAGTCAAAATGACACTTCATGTTCTTTCTGCGGAATCCTTTTGTCTTGTGGACTCGCCTTTTAAAATAGAATATCTTTACAAATTATGAATTCTGGTAAATCAAGCCTGACAATACTTTGTATTGATGACAAAGGCATGGAAGCAGGAATGCCAAGAAATGAGCAGATTCATGCAGGAATATTTGGCGAAGTTGCCATTGAATAAGGGAACAAAGTTCCATATACAAATACGATTAAACTGACCAGAACCTGCTGGAGTAATATATAACCGGAAGTTAATTGAAAAGTTGTTCACAAAGAAATTTGCATTTGCAATAATGGTTATTTTGATTGTCATAGTTGTTATTCTGTATAACGATTTTGGGGCACAAACTAGAGAAAATAAAAAACTTCCCGGAGAGAAGACATCTAATGAATTAACAACAGTTCCATTCCAAAATAGTGACATTTCAGAGAAGCAGGTGTCTATTTTTAAAGGCAAGTATGTAACAACATATTCGCTTCCCAATGGAACCGGTCCAAATGGTATTTTGGTAGACAAGAATGGTTTTGTATGGATTGCGGGGTCATCAAAACATACCCTGTTCCAACTAGATCCCACCGATGGCAAGTTGAGATCTTACCACATGCCGGAAGAAAACATTGGAGAAACAATGGTCTGGACCATGCTTGAAGACAAGAATGGATACATCTGGCTTGCTCAGTTTGGTCGAAATCCTCTCTGGCGGTTTGATCCTAATACTGGAAGGTTCGATCTCTTCCAGACAAGCGCTCCTCCGTTCCAGATGAAGCTCGATGATACAACAGGTAACATCTGGTTTACTACCCTTACTGGAAACACCATTGGCGTAATTCAACAAGTCGAAAACAAAACTAAATCATCATACAAGATAACAGAATTTTCTCTAGGAAATGATACTGATCCAAGCGGCCTGTTTCTCAAGGATGGGTCGGTCTGGGTTGCAGAATTGTTAAAAGGAAGGATCACAAAGTTTGATGTGGTAAGGAACACTGATGGTCTTATCATCAACATACAAAAGATATTTGAGATTCCCAAGTCTGACCAAACCCAATTTTATTCTCCTACTGATGTTTTAGTCTCAGGCAATAGAACTGTATGGATTACAGAACACGGACCTAGCACAATGACAAGATATGATACCATGTCTGGAAAATTAACCAGATTTCCCACATCGCAGAGACCGGATGATATCGCCACACTTCCCTTTTGGATGAGGGAGAGCACGGACGGAAAAGGAATATGGTATGACGAACACGAGGGTGGCAGGGTTGCTTTTTTCAGTCTCAATAGTACCACACTAACCGAGTATGAACTCCAAAACAGTACGGCAAATCTTGTTGTTTATACGCTAAACCTTGCAATAGATCCGTCTGATCCCAGCAAATTATGGTTCTCACAGTGGAATTTGGACAGGGTGGGAGTGGTAGATCATGCCATACCTTTGCCATTTGACATCAGATCCAATCTCACAAAGGTTGTATTGTCTGATGAGAACACTAAAGCAACAATCGGTATAACGATCTCAGGAAACGATAGCATGTCACAGAATCACATAGTCTTTCTCAAAACATCTAGCTCAATGATGCCAGACGGTGGATTTACAAATATGACTGGTAATTTTACCGTTAGTTCTGTTGATTTGTCAAAAGTCAACCAATCTGTACCAGTTAATCTCATATTACAAAACGACGGTGCAAAGGTTGGAAATTACACACTTGGCATCAGTGCAACGGATGGCATAGTGACAAAAACAATATTTTTAGACTTGACTATCACTTGAATAGTTTTTAAAAACCTACGAGTCCTCAATAGTTTACTTAGATCTCCTTGCGTTACAAGAGATTCACGTGCAAGATTATCTTTTACTCTTCTTAACCTGACACTCTTTGTCTCGGGTGGATCATCAACCTTGTAATCCCATGATCCAATCTTGAACCATCTAAAGAAAATTTTCAAGATCTTTTTGTGATCAAAACTTGAATAAGTCTCCTGACCCTTGACATCTCCATATTTTTCTACCATCTTAAATGCGAAATCATCAATCTCTCTTTTTGTAACATCCTTCCAGTCCGTGCCAAGTAATCTTGACAATGAAAGGAGTGTTTGCAGGTGTCCAAGTCTTGTTGCCTTTGAAAGAGAGATAGAAACCATCATTTTATTATAATCCAAAATCAGTCTGACGTTATCATCAGAAAGTTCATCTTCCATCTGTCTGCAGACTCGTCTTATTCTGTCGTCATAATCATATAGATGTCCACAAGTTTTTTGTTTGGGAGTCTAGGGTCTTGGAGTCTCTGAGCCATTTGGTTATGTAATAAAAATTGTAGATTTAAACAGATTTAGTGGTCCCACGCGCAGGATTTGAACCTGCGACAACCCGGTTTCTGTAAGCCTGATAGGCTGAATGACGGTTAGCCGCTGGCCAACCACTACAGCCGGAAGCTCTACCAGGCTGAGCTAGCGTGGGACTGTTTCTCACGCAGTTTTTTCGTATTAAATAACTATCGATAATTCGATTTTTTTTAAAAATTTTCAATCCATGTACTAAATTTTTGATTGATCAAATTACATATAAACAGGAAAGAAAGTCTCGATACTGTGTCGGGGGCTACATCTGAAGATGGATATGTATGTGTACCATATTTGCAAAACAATGATTTTACCACTCTAAGGAACAGTTTTCTGAAATCTACTTTTATCAATAACATGTATTTTGTAACTGCCACATTTTCCGAAGATGGCCGTGCATATTTTCCATCACATTCTAACACCTACCTTCTTGCTAGATTCAAGAATCGTTCTCAGGTAATGAGCGAAGTTGAAAAATGTAATTTGGCTACTCCCACATTTGTATTTACACAAAATGATGAATTGTTTGAGCGATTGACTGGAGATAGTCTCAACCTGGTTTCAATATATTATCTTGAACATGGAGACACCATGTCTGATCTATCAGATCTTAGTTTCATTGTAGCAAAACGTAACAGAGTGAGAAGAGCAGAACTTGGAAATCTTAAATTATCTACCAGTCAGATCCAAAAGTTCACTTTTCCATATGAGGGAAACCTCATAGTTCTTGAAGTGACAAGCGACAATAAACATCAAGCTGATCACAAGTATTGCGAGAAGACAAGAAAAGAAGTACAAAGAAAAGGAATTGGAATGACTAGTCTTCTTAACTTGTCAGTAATTGAGAGACTGAAATAGAGTTTTTGGCAAACTCTTTTCAAGAGATCAAATTGCAAATCTTATAGTAGAAAAGTTATATACTCTGCTAAATTCTGTTTTGGTGATGAGTAAGCCATCTGAGCTTGGTGCATTAAAAATTGGTTCTTACATATTGCTTCCAGTAAGTGGTCCAAATGAGGAACCATGTAAAATAGTTGAATATGATACAAGTAAACCCGGAAAGCATGGTGCTGCAAAAGCAAGAATTGTGGGAGTCGGAATATTTGACAAGAAAAAATATTCTCATGTCTCACCTGTAAGTGCACAGGTTCAAGTTCCTCTCATTGATAAACGAGTGGGGTCTATAATTTCAAAAACTCCTACCAGTGTCCAAATCATGGATGCTGAGACATTTGAAGTCTTTGACGCACAACAAATTGAAGATGAAATCAAGGAAAAAGTTTTGCAAGGTGTAGATGTTGAATACTGGAAAGTCATGGATAGAACTATTATAGTAAGAATCAAAAGTTAATTCGGATGCTGATGATGACTAGAAAAGCCAACTGACTTTATGATGAAGATTATGAGTATTGAAGCATCCAGGCTTTTCACACAATAGAATTAGTTATACGATGCAGACATGCATGGATGATGTATGAAAGGAATGTGTCATGTTTGTCTGTCCTCTAATGTGGATACAACCCTGAAGGATAATATCTCCCTGTGTAAAGACTGCCTAAAAAATGTAAAAAAACTGGAAAAAAATTAATTGATTAGATATGTTGTGAATTTGAATTGAAACTGGCATCTCTTTTTTCAGGTGGAAAGGACAGTACTTATGCTATCTACAAAGCCAAGAGGGAAGGTCATGATGTTGAATGCCTTGTTTCCATATTTCCACAATCTGCAGAAAGTCATCTACTGCATTATCCTAACATGAGATTTACATCATTGCAGGCTCAAGCAATGAGACTGCCTCAAACTGTGGCTCAAACTAATACCACTGATTCTGACGTTGAACTCAAGGAATTGCAAAATCTATTGGAGAAAGCAAAAAAGGATTTCGGAATAGATGGGATTGTTCACGGTGGACTGTTTAGTGATTACCAAAGAATACGTTTTGACAGGATTGGAAATAATCTAGATCTAAAAATAATATCACCCCTGTGGCATCTTGATCAAAAAGACTATCTGCAAGAATTGCTAGAATCTAAATTCAAATTCATTGTGACAAGTGTGACCTCTGCAGGACTCGATCAAACATGGCTGGGAAGAGAAATAACAAAAGATGATGTGGAACAACTTGTAAAATTATCTGCCAGATATGGCTTTAACTTGGCATTTGAGGGTGGCGAGGCTGAAACCTTTGTAGTTGACTGCCCATTGTTTTACTCCCCAATCAAAATCGTAAAAGCAAACAAGATCTGGGATGGCTATAGAGGAAGATTTGAAATAACCGAGGCCGTTTTAGACAAGTAATGCTAGATGGCTTAAAGACTGGTCTTAGAGCTGCACTAAAGAAAATAGTAAACTCTTCTGCAGTTGATGAAGGTCTAATTAAGGAGCTCTCAAAAGACATCCAAAGAGCACTGTTACAATCAGATGTAAATGTAAAACTTGTCTTTCAAATAACAAAAAATCTTGAGGAGAGATCTATTAAGGAGACTCCTCCTCCCGGGCTCTCCAGAAAAGATCATATCGTAAAGATTCTATATGAAGAGCTTTCAAAACTACTTGGTACTGAAGAACAGTACGTATTCCAACCTGGTAAGGTAAACAAGGTTCTGATGCTTGGAATTCAGGGTAGTGGAAAGACTACTGTGACCTCAAAACTTGCAAAACTTTTGACTAGACAAGGGTATAGAGTTGCAGTTGTTGGTGCGGATACATATCGACCTGGTGCACTTACACAACTCAAAACAATGTGTGAGAAAACAAATGTAGAGGTGTATGGTGAGGAAGGAAACAAGGACTCGCCTGAAATCGTAAAAAATGGTCTAAAGCATTTTGAGGGACAAAATTTTGATATTATTCTAATAGATACGGCAGGAAGACACAAGGAAGAAAAAGATCTTCTTGAGGAAATGACCAGAATTGGTGCCGTTGCAAACCCTGATCTTGCATTGCTGATAATTGATGGCACCATTGGACAACAATGCTATGGTCAAGCAGAAGCATTTCACAAGACTGTCCCAGTAGGAGGCATCATAATAACAAAATTGGACAGTAGTGCAAAAGGTGGAGGCGCCCTTGCAGCTGCAGCTGCCACGGGTGCACAAATAATGTACATCGGAACAGGTGAAAGAATTGACGATCTTGAAAAATTCTCCCCTACTAGATTTGTCGGACGAATGCTTGGCATGGGTGACATTCAAGCATTGCTTGATATGGCAAAAAGATTGGAGACCGAAGGCAATGAAGATCGACTAAAGAGAATTTCACACGGCAAAATGAATATGGAGGATTTCTACTTTCAAATTGAGGAAGCAACAAAAGCCGGAGGGTTGCGTAACATCTTGGAAAACATGCCTGGTTTTTCTGGAATGGTAAAAGAAGATCAAGTTGAACAACAAGAACAGCGCATGGAAAAATGGCGCTACATAATCCAGTCTATGACAAAGGATGAAAAATCTGATCCTGATTTGATAAATGCCTCCAGAGTTAAAAGAATAGCAAGAGGTTCTGGATGGCCAGAACACGAAGTAAAGGAATTACTAAAGGCGTACAAAAATTCAAAAACCATGATGAAAGCTTCCAAAGGGCGTCAGATGCAAGGTATGCTCAGAAAGATGGGATTGGGCTAGTCATTTCTTGAGATGCGTCTAAATATCTTGTATTGTATATTCTAAAACATCTTGTTGAACACCTATCAGTGTTATCAGGTGCTGGGCCTCCAAGATGGGGTCTCAATCAAGGATGTAAAATCAGCTTACAGAAAACTAGCATTGCAATATCACCCAGACAAGAATTCTTCAGATCAAGAAAGCGTAAAATTCAAGGTAATAACTGAAGCATATCAAACACTTCGTACTGAATACAAGAACAGTGTGGCAAAGTCTTCTGCAAAATACACTGATAAAGACTCTCAGAAAAAATCTGGTTTCAATTCTGGAAAGTATTCGTGGGGTGCAAAAAAATCAGATAGGCCACCAAATGAAGATTGGACTAGGTATACTGGATATGCTGAAAGTGAATATCAAGATTTCTGGACACGATATGAAAAAACTTTCTGGGATTATTATGAAAAAGTAAGATCTGAGACAAAAACTGAAACTGAACCAATACAGGTTGAAAACGACATCTCAGTTTCTGTAAGTGTTGATCCTGGTAAATGCATAGCATGTTGCAGCTGTGAAACAATTGCACCATCCGTATTTAGGGTAGAAAAAAATGTCAAGGTAAACCCAAAATCTAAGGTAATTAACGAGTGCGGAGCAAATTCTGAAAAAATTCTTGATGCTGCACAAACATGTCCAACAAAAGCCATTAGTGTTTCAGACAAGGAATCTTCCAGAAGGCTATATCCTTGGTAGCCTGACATAATTAAGATTAAAGCACCTTGTTTGTTTACTTGATGCACTGTTGAAAAAAACCAAGATGGATGTGGTAATTGAAGAGACTAGGCAAATCTTGCGAGAATATAATCTCTGTGACTATTGTCTTGGAAGAATGTTTGCAAGTAAATTGCGGTTGGTCTCCCACAAAAATCTTGGAGAAAAAATCAGAAAAATAACAAAACAAAGTAAACCAAAATCATGTTATCTTTGCAAGAATTTGATGCCAGAGCTTGACACATTCTTAAACAAAATTCTTGACATGTCAAAAGAATACGAGTTTTCTACATTTCTTATAGGCGCAATTCTCAAGCCTTCTATTTTAGATAGGGATGACAT
>JARCRW010000048.1 GCA_029850515.1 Nitrosotalea sp.
ACTATAGGCAACATAATGTATTTTTTTTTTCAAATCTTTACCAAAGAGCAATTTGTATTATTTTTTCAATTTTCGTAATTTTTTAAATGCACGTATTCCAAAAAACACTGCAAAAAATGCAGCGGCTGCCCCAGATATCGCAATTGCAATCATCACAGGATCTGCGGATACAACAGTTGACTCTGGACTTTGTACATGTGATGCGGCAAATGGTGCAATGGATGTATTGCTCCTCAGTGACTCGATTACATGTGGAAGACTTTTTTGCGCAGATTCTCGGACAGGCTCTTGGTCTGCAGCCTGGTTCTGTTCTACAAGGTAAATCACAGGGCCAACTATTACAAATGCCAGAATGCTTGCCAAATAATGTCGCAATTGCATAAATATGGCCTCTTTTTTTGTTCTTGAAATATTATTTTCAGTAGGATTTGTAGGTGGCACAATTACAAATGCCGTTTTGACAGGACCATAATATTTCATTTTTTTATTTTTTGAGCTCAGTTCAGTCTTTTCTACTTTTATCAATCCCACACCAAGCAAACGAGTGATGTGCCAGTTGACAAGAGGCAGTGAAATGTTTAGTGACTTTGCCAGATCGTTTGTGCTTGAAGCTCCTTGCGATATCTTTCCAAATATAGCCCTGCCAGTATCATTTGCAAGCTCTTCACCAATTATCTTTATTCTGTCATCTTCGGTGCTGATTACCTCAATGTGCTCTTGTGCCTTGACAAGAAAATCGTTGTCGTCTGACATTATCTAGTAAATCATCACAATAGAATATAATTGAACATCTCAACAATTATGCACAAGTCTTATTTTCTTGACAGGTGCGATTTTTCCCACTGGTAATGCACCGTAAATATAATCTAGGCCAGGTTGAGACCAAGTAATTGCAGGCCAGTCATAGCAATGTTCCCAATCGAGATCCACCACACTGCAAAATTGTCAAAGACATGAACCGATACTTGACAAGTTTTCATACCAAGAACAGATAATCAAATTTTCAGATGATCGACTGTAAAACTAGCGATTTATCCCCAATGGATAACATTGTAGAGTACTTTTCAAACCATTTCACTTACAATCATTTCACAACCTCGTTAACTGATGCTCATAGACAATGTAAAAGCACCATATGGATATTTTTGACATATCAACATGTTACCTCTAGTTTTTGATCTTTGGGGATGTATGACAGAGATCTCAAAGAACTGCAGCGATATGAGTAATGCGTCATCAACATATCTTGGAATCGCTGGAGGAGCAATAATTGGAGGAATTGTAAGCTGGTGGATATACAACAGGCAAAACAGGACAGCTGCCCAACAAGACAAGATACTTGGCAGAATAGAAAAACTAGAGGAGAACCACAGTGACATTTTAAAAAAACTTGCCGACTTTGATGACAAGCATGAAAGCTCGTTTGATGCAATACAGGAACTTGACAAAAAAATTGACATGTTTTTAAAGAAATTCCAAGACGAGTTCAAGTGAGGATGTCATCACTTGTTTGAAAACGACCACTTGTCTTCCTTGTTAATCTTTAGTATTTGTTCAGGAGGTATATCTTTGTGATCAATGCCAATATGATTAGTATATTCTATCAAGCTGGTAAATTTCTTGCCACATACAGGACAGTTCTTTTCAAATCCTCCCATTGATATGATATGTATCAATTTTATATTTTAAGATATTCCAAGTTATCAGATCAGAGTTTGCCATATTCTTCTTCATCAGAGTATGCCCTTTCTGCATGTTCTTCAATATCCAGGCCTGCCTCTTCTACACCAGGGCTCACCCTTATTGGAATCAATGCTTTGAGTATCTTTAGAATTAACCATGTACCACCAAATCCCATCAATACTGCAATACCCACTCCAAGTGCCTGAGCTCCCAGTTGTCCTGGATTTCCATACAGCCAACCGTTTATTCCAAGGTGGTTTACTGCAGAGTTGGCAAACACTCCTACAAGAAGTGAGCCGATAATTCCCGATACACCGTGCACTGCACCAATGTCAAGTGCATCATCAATCTTCAATCTCTCTTTGAGCACTGGTACCATAAGTGATGATGCAAAACCTACAATAATTCCAATCACGACGGCAAATTCAACTCCCACATATCCAGAGGCCGGAGTAATTCCTGCAAGGCCAGCAACCGCACCGTTGATTGCAGCAATTATACTAGATTTTCTTGTCCGTATCCAAAATATTACAACCCAGATAAGACATGATACTGCAGATGCCATTTGCGTGTTTACAATTGTAACTCCAGAAAGAGAGCCTGCAGAATATGCGCTGCCAGCGTTAAATCCAAACCAACCAAGCCAGAGAAGTGAAGAGCCAAGAACCGCAAGCGGGATATTATGTGGGACCATTATACCAGGGCCAAACCCAAGTCTTCTTCCAAGTACTAGAGCAGCTGCGATTCCTCCAACACCTGTTGTAGTGTGGATTATCATTCCACCTGCAAAGTCAACTACACCAAGCTTGTGCAGCCATCCATCTCCCCAGATCCAGTGAACCAGAGGATAGTAGATCAGTGCACTCCATGCTACAATGAACAAGACATAGGCACTAAACCTCATCCTCTCTGCTACCGCACCTGTAAGAATCAATGGCGTGATTACCGCAAACATCATCTGGAACATTGCAAATGAAACACCTGGTACAGTAGGGGCATAATGGAGTCCTTCCTTTTGTGAGACACCGTGTAGGAATCTCCAGTCTGTGTTACCAGTCAATCCTTCACCAGTATCAGGTCCAAAAGTCAGACTAAATCCAACTGTAAACCACATCACACTAAGCAATGCAAGACCAAAGAAGATCTGCATAAAGACAGAGACTGCATTTTTTTGCCTTAAAAGACCAGCCTCGAACATACCTAGTGCAGGGATCATAAGCAGCACCAAGCTAGATGCTATCATAAGCCAGGCTGTGTCGCCTGTGTTTATCGGGATTGGCAAGATGGAATTAGGTCATAACGGTGTATTATTAATTATTTTCCAAAGAGGGTTAAAAACAGAGATCTGGAATTAGGAACGAGGTATCATGTGAAATATTTTTTGGGGGACTATCTTTAGCAGGATTCTCTTTTCTCCAGGCACTGTAAACGGATACTTGTCTACTCCAAGGTATTTTTTTGCCATCTTGTCAATATGCCCATCAGCTCCCTCAGTTGTCTGTTCCACCACCTGACCCTGGATTGTAACCATGTTGTATGGGTTATTCCTGTCAACTATGGAAATTGCAACCCGTGGATCTCTTGAAACATTTCTTTGTTTTACTCTACCTTCTGCAGTATTTACAATAATTTTTCCATCAATCAAATCTATCCACACAGGAGTTATCTGTGGTGAATTATTTTTCATCAGGGTTGCAACAAATGCCAAGTTCTTGTCTTCAATTAATTGTGCAACCTGTGGAGTCATGTCTCCAGTCATAGTGACTGGACCTTGTTGCCAAACTTACCATCCATTACAATTTCTGACAGTGGTTTTCTAGTGTTAGGAATTTCGCGGGCTTGGAGTTCAGGAGACAGTTTTTCTTTCGGACCTCTTTTTCCTATTGCAATCATTGCCATCACTTCATAGTCATCAGGTACTTGCAAGGTTTTTCTTGCCTTGTCATAATCAAATCCAGCCATTGCATGTGTAGCCAGTCCCTGAGAGACTGCCTGAATTGCAAGGTTTTCCCATGCAGCTCCAGTGTCAAACTGGTGCGTTATGGATGGCTTTTCATTATTTTCAAAGTTCTTTCTTGATACAACAACCACCAATGCTGCAGCATCGGCACACCACTGTTTGTTAAAATCAATTAATAGATTAAAAAAATCATTCCAGTTTTCAGAGTTTCTTTTTGTATAGATAAATCTCCAGGGCTGGCTGTTAGAAGACGATGGTGCCCATCTTGCAGACTCGAAGAGGGAAAACAAGTCTTTATCACTAATATCACACGGTACAAATGATCGTGGAGACCACCTGTTTACTATGACAGGATTAATTTCAAAGGTCATATTTCGAGTCTTTTGTACTTCAGGGTCTATCATGAATGAATTTCACATTCTGTGACAAGCATCCAGTATTATTGGTTTTCTAAATGGCCGGAATTATTTTTTGCGTTAAAACAAGTCATCTTTTCATAGAATCAATGCGAGAGAAAATCGGCCCCAAGTATTTGCTTGATGCAACTACTGCGCACGCTATACCAGTACCAAGCAAGATTCCACCAACCACATCTAGTGGATAATGAGCACCCACATAGACTCGAGAGTAGGAAACAAGTAGTGCCTCAATTCCGAGAATTATTGAAACAATCATCTGCCTTCCCCTGTTGAATCTCAAAAGAAGTATTGCAGCGCCTCCTGATACAATTGTTGCATGTCCAGACGGGAATGAAGGATCAGTTTCTGCTTTTACAAGCAGGTTGCCACCAAGTGAAACAGGCCTTGGTCTATCTATCTCAGATTTTATTATCGTCCCAAGAGGAATCAGAATCAGAAATGTTATAGTGAGTAAAACTGCTGCCTTGCGGCCATCTTTTTTGCCAACAATAAAAAGCAGCGCAGTCATTCCAATCCACACTGCTTCTCTCCCATATTTACTCAGGTCAACCATCATCCTGTCTACAATTTTGTTAACAGGTTTGTTTACTTGAATAAATGAGGCATGATCCCATTCTGATACATGCGTATTATTTCCAACAATTAAGAAAGACAAAGCTGCCAAGCCTGCAAGCAGGATTACAGAAATTACAACATACTTCATTTCAAACAAATGAAAAACAGGACCCATTATAAAACAATCTTGTCAGGTAATTTTTGATACGGCTATTTTTCATACTATTGGAATACAGAGTAATAATCTTTCAATTGATTCTCAATGTAGTACAATCACTTGAGCAAGTTAGCTTAACAATAATAAAACAAGCTTATGAGATCTTATCATCTTGTCTGATCAAATACAGATATGACAGATAAACCAACCAAGCCCTCAGTGTGGGCAGCAGAGGTTCGTGCTCCATTTAAGAAAGTAGTGGTATTTGACATCCTGTTTTTGGGATTAGGTGCAATCATAGGAGCAGGAATAATTACAGTAGTCCTATTCAACAGATAGGGCTAATTTTTTAATTCAGAAAAACACAAGTTACAAAAAAATTCTATTCCACATGATGGAATGGTACAAGTTG
This sequence comes from Nitrosotalea sp., assembly GCA_029850515.1. Classification (GTDB taxonomy): domain Archaea; phylum Thermoproteota; class Nitrososphaeria; order Nitrososphaerales; family Nitrosopumilaceae; genus Nitrosotalea. The sequence continues at coordinate 5,187 of JARCRW010000048.1, forward strand.
GTCATAATATCTAACAGACTTGACATTTACAAATTCAAGCATTCCATATCTTGAAAGTTCCCTGCCAAATCCACTCTGCTTGACACCTCCAAACGGAACCCGCGGATCAGATATAACCACGTTATTCACAGTTACAATACCTGACTCTATCAATCTAGACAATTTTTCTGCCTTGTCAAGATTCTGAGTCCATATGCTTGCTCCAAGACCATATTGTGACGAGTTTGCAAGCCTTACTGCCTCATCCTCATCCTCAACCACAGTAACAGGTGCCACAGGCCCAAATACCTCCTCATGTGCCACCATCATGTCAGGAGTTATGTTGTCAAGTACAGTTGGTGCATAAAAATAGCCCTTGTCTCGCAGTCGCTTGCCTCCTGTAAGAACTCCGGCGCCTTTTGCTACAGCATCTTTTACCATCGCTTCAATTCTATGCAGGCCGTCAGCATTTACAAGAGGGCCAATGTCAGTACTATCAGACATTGGGTCTCCCACGTTTAGTTTTGCAGTTTTTTGTACAAATTGTTCGATGAATTCTTTTGCAATATTTTTTACTACAAAGAATCTCTTTGATGCAATACAGCTCTGGCCGCAGTTGATGAATCTCCCCTTTACTGCCCCAGATGATGCCTTGTCAACATCTGCATCAGAGCAGACTATGAAAGGATCACTTCCACCAAGTTCTAGAACACATTTCTTGATTTGAGATGTTGCCCTCTGTGCAACCCTTGCACCAACAATGTTGCTGCCAGTAAATGTTACCGCATTAATATTAGAATCAATTAATTTTTCAGCCATGCTAGAATCACTTACCAGTGTTTGAAATATACCTTCAGGAAATCCGGTCTTTACAAACAGTTTTTCCATTTCAATACCGCACTGCATGGTAGCACTTGCAGGTTTTAGTACAATGGTATTTCCAGCCATAAGTGATGGCGCTGCAAATCTCAATGCCTGCCAATATGGAAAGTTCCACGGCATTATACTGGCAATGACGCCAATTGGCTCAAATGCAACAAAACTTTTTCTTGCATCCGTGTTTATTACTTCGGTGTTTAGAAATGTCTCCCCATTGTCGCCATAAAACTCCATTGCCCATGCACATTTTTCCACTTCGGAAAGAGATTCTTTAAGGGGCTTTCCCATCTCTTGTGTGGCTACTTTTGCAAGAGATTCCTTGTTCTTTCTAAGTTCCATGGATAAAAGATGCAACAATGTTGCCCTGTTTTTAGAATCAGACTTCCATGTGACAAATGCCTCTCGTGCCTTGCCTACCTTATTTTTCAGATCTGCTTCTGTGATATTTTGATATTCGTGTATGACATCTTCGGTAACGGGATTGATTGTACGAATCGTCATCACTTGTGATATTAAGCAATAGCATTATATACCTTTGGTTGGTTATCATTACCAATGACTGGTAACTATGACCAACCGGACCCATCGGTTATCTTTAGAGAATGGATCCAGCGAAGTGGCAAGGCCCAGATGGACTTTATGAGAACATTTGGCGACATGATGAATCGTACAAACCAAACAAATCCACTTGATACACTAAAAGAGATGGCTGACAAGACCACCAAGACACAAGCAGACTTTGTACAAACTTTTGCAGAGAGTGGATCAAAGGCCATGTACAATTGGTTCAATCTTGCACAAAATTTACCCCAGTTTTCATCATGGGGTGCATTCAAGACAACAGTTGGAAGCAATGGTAGAATTTCCATACCCGAAGCAGAAAGAGAAGCAATTGGGATCAAGGAAAACGATCTGGTCCAAGTGATTGTAGTTCCAATCCATAAAAGTAATTCACGACAGGAGGTGAAAAAATGAGCAAGACAGAAGCAAAAGAGACATACGCAGTATACAAGCAGAATGTGAACCGATATTTTGAAGAGGCAGAAAAGAATGTCACACAGTACATCCAAGCAGTCTCAAATCTACAGCAAGAGTTTGCAACAGCATACAAAAATGCAGTAGAAACAGCAATCGAGTTCCAGCAAGAGGCAGCAACAAAGAGTGGTTTTACAGCAAACCTTCCGCCAACTTATCTCAAGGCAATAAATGATGCAACGGAGGAGATAGTAAAAACAAGTTCAGTGCAAAACAAAGCAGTACTGGCAGCAATGGAAGCAGCAAGACAAAACCTCAAGACATTCAATGACAACCTAAAGGCATTCACAACAATGGATGCAAACATACTGCAATCATGGTTCTCAGCATGGACTCCAAGCAAGAACTAGACCATTAATTTTTTAATTTTTTTTATTTTTCAGATCTTTCCCCCAACCATTGGGCAAATTCTGGAAGAACCTTTTTTTGAGAAAAGGAGCTTGCAATCATGCCCACATGCCCAGTTGGGTATATCTTGAGCGTCTTGTCCTCACTTGATACCGCATAGTGAATGGGCATACTGCATTCGGGGGAGACCAAGTGATCGCCTACCGCAACCTGTGTGAGTAGCGGCATGGAAATATTTTTCAAGGACACCTGCCTCCCGCCCACATACATTTTGTTATTTATCAAGAGGTTTTCCTGGTAAATGTCCTTTATCCATTGTCTGTATAATTCCCCCGGAATTGGAGGGGTGTCTGAGACCCATTTTTCCACCCGGATAAAGTTTTCAACATATTCTTGGTCATGGATGTTTTTGAAGAAATTAAGGTATTTTTCAAAGCCTTGTTCAAAGGGTTTGAGAATCGAAAAAACATAATACATCAATTCAGGAGGCATGTTACCCATGGTATCTACCAGCTTGTCAACATCCATGTGCTTTGCCAAGTTTGATACTACAGTACTGTCTCTTCTTCCATCAATCACTGGGGCAGTCAGAATTAGGTTCTTGACTTTTTTAGGGTAAAGTGCAGAATATACTGTAGACAGAGTACCACCAGTGCAATAGCCTTGCAGAGATACTGCGTCAGACAAGGTTTCTTTTCTTACAAAATCAATACAGTTGTCCATATAGCCATTGACATAGTCATCAAATCCCTCGTGTCGATTTATCTGAGTTGGCGTTCCCCAATCAATCAAGTAGACATCAATTCCATGATTTAGCAAATGTTTCACCCAGCTCTTTTTTGGGTGTATATCTAAGATGTGAAATCTGTTTACCAGTGCATATGCAATCACGAGTGGTGTCTTTAGTTGTCTTTGAACCAATGGGTTGAAGTGAAGTAGTCGAATCTTTCCTTCAGAGTATACAACTTCGTACGGAGTTACTTCAAGGTCAATCTCATCAAGAGATTTGGCAAGATTTGGTGCCTCAAGTATGTTCTTGTTTAGTTTGATAAACTCTGCCAACATTTGTGGGTCTACTTTAATTTCATTGGCCATTTGAAGTTCCTCCCTTGTTTGCTATTTTTTCAAGTTTGGCAACTCTTTTTCGCAAAGAGTGTAATTCTTTGTACACTTCATCCATGTCCTTCTTCGTTGGCATGTTTGCGCTTTCAAGCAGTGTGGATGCCATGTTGTTCCAGTGCTTGGCAATCTCAAGTTCACTTGATACGAGTTTGCCAAAGTTCTCTGCAAATTCAGTAGAATCAAAAAGTCTTGTAAAATAATTTTCAAATATATCAATCCATATGCGCTTTGATGCTTCCATGTGTTCTACATCATTTGGAAGTTCTGGTACCTTTCGGGTGTATTCTTTCTGGGCCTCATTCCATGTATCTGAGAGTTGCTTATAGTATCCAGACAGCCTAGTGTTAAACTCTGCCATGTCTTCATTAATTTCGATGGTTTCAGTGCTTAGGATTTTGGCATTGATTGCAAATTTCCTAAATGGTCCTGTAGCTGCAAGTGATTGTTGCCTGTTTGACATCAGGTACAACAAGTCGGTCCAAAAAAGAGAATTGTGTTTATAGTTTGCCAATGATTTTTTAAAGTCAGGCGGAATGGACATGAGAGGTAGAATAGATTAGAGTTCTATACATATAGAGATTGCTAGTTATCAAGTAAATACAACAAATTGTTAAAAGGATGCATCCCATAAACAATATCAGTGTCAAAATCTGAACCCCAAGAAAAGACAGATGTCAAACATTCCCTTTCTGTATGCGATGTAATGAGGGACAATACAAATGAAGTAATAATGAAGATGGAGTGTTTGCTGCCGTCATATATTGAAAATTTTGCAGATTTGCAGGAAGAAGGCTTGCGCATAGCAAGAGATTTTTTTGGCACATGCTACATTGCAGAAAAAGAATTTCTTGACAACATGGGAGTGGACCAAAAAGCAATAGAATCATTTGACAAGTGCTTTAAAATAATAACAAAGACCACCTTGTCAGAGATAGACATGATGAGTAATTTTCAAAAAACACTTGTAGAAAACACCATGTCTGCAATGAAATCATATGATGATTATGTCAAGCTTGCCCTGTCATCTTATGCAAAGATGTTAGAATATGCCACCGCCATGACTAAGGTGTGATCGCACTACCGATCTTTTTAGTGAACATTGCTTTACTAATGTTGTCATAAGAAATATCGCTAAAAACTTATTTTGTTTGTAAGACTTTCAGTGGACGGATGAAGGAAAAATTTATCGTCATAAACAGAAACAACATCAGATATTTAGAAGATGGTAGTCAGTCTGATCCTAATCTCATCCTTTTACACGGGCTGGGAGGATATGCTGAAAGGTGGAGCAATGTCATGCCCCACCTGAATAAAAAATACCATATTTTTGCACCAGATATAATCGGGTATGGACAGAGTGACAAACCTTCAGTTGATTACACTCCCGAATTTTTCATAAAGTTTGTTTTCGACTTTATCGAATCGCTTGGGATAAAAAAGACGTTCATCATTGGTACGTCACTTGGAGGTCAGATAACTGCAGAATGTGCCGCAGTCCAAAATTCTGTAATTGAAAAGATAATTCTCATCTCCCCTGCAGGGATAATGAAAAAATCCACCCCAACACTTGATGCATATACGATGGCAGCACTATACCCAAACAAGGACTCGGTGAAAAACGCATACCAGATGATGATAGGACCTGGCATGCAAGTATCAGAGATATCAATAGAGAGATTTGTCAACAACATGTCAAGGCCAAATGCAAAGATGGTATTCTTGTCTACTCTCCTAGGATTAAAGAATGCGCCTGATATTTTTGAGAAACTTTCAAAGATAGATATTCCCACGCTGGTAATTTGGGGTAAGGATGACAAGCTGATACCTTTCGAGTATTCACACCAGTTTGTTTCGCAAATCAAAAACTGTGAGTTTATGCCAATGGAAGGATGCGGACATTCTCCATATGTTGAGAAACCAGAAAAACTTGCAGAGATCATCATCAAATTTCTATCAAAATAGGGTTGCAGTTACAAATCACATATGAGAATCAGAATTAATGTAAATAAGGAATGATTTTCTAGTTCTAGATATGCACTACAGCCTTTTAAAAGAGATATGTCAAAGATCATGAATATGTTTCTTGCAGACAAGACATTGGAGGAAATTTTACCCCAGTCAATACTTTCCACGCCAATAGTGAGCATAAGAGTAAACGACACATTAGGTGAGGCAGCATCACTTCTTCCCCACCATCTTGAGACATTGACAGATTCGCTTGTTGCTACAAGTGATGACATACCAGTGGGCATAGTAGGTGGAATCGAGGTTTTAGACGGTATCCTAAAAAATCAGGCTGCAGATTTTCTTGACAAGACAAAGATAGGAGACTCCATGAGTAAGAAGATTGTCATCATGAGCCCAAAGGATAAATTTTCAGAGTTGATAAACCGGTGGTCACAGACCAGAAGAGCATTTGCCATAATACCAAACCAGTATTACGGATATTCAGTCATATCAGCAAGAAAGATCCTCGAAGTGGGAACAACATTTCAAGTAAACTCTACCATTTCTGAGATCCCAAGAAAAAAAATAATCACATTTCACAAAGAGGACACGGTTAGGCAAATAATTCAGAGAATGTTTGACAACAAAACTCGTAAGCTTGTACTTGACGGCACTTGTTCTTTTATTAACGACCGAATAATTATACAGAAACTGGTCAGAGAGTTCGAATGCCTCAGAAACGGACAAGATTTTTTGGCAATGAGTGGAGACATTTTCAGTCTAGAGCAGGTAAAAAATATACCAGATGATACTACAATTACTGACGCATGTAAAATCATGCAGGATATGAAGTCCCCATACCTAAAGAGCCAGGATAATATAATCAGCCCATGGGACATGGTATTTGCTCTTGCCTCTGCAAACTTGTCATAGTTTAAAATTACAAGATTTTCACATACAGCAAATGGTAAAGGATGTAGAACCAAAAAGTGAGGGCAGGACAAGATTTGTTACAAATCACAAGATTCTGATATTTTGTTTATTTTTTCTTGCCATTACAGGTACTATGTACTATTTCATCGATGACAGAAAAGAAGTATATGAAGCAAAGTGGCTTGCAGCATCTACTGCATGGTATATTGCAATCAGTTTTAGCATCATCGCAGTATTCAGGAAGACAAGAATTGGATACCTAACGGCAGGCATACTTTCATGGATAACACTGACGCTATGGATGTTTGACAATTACCATGTTGTGTCAGGTGTATCATTCATTGCAGCCAAGCCAAACATGGTCATGACAGTAAGAAACTTCATAGGATCTGCAATAGCATCGCTTGGCATCATATCTTCCCATAATGCATTTCACAAAATTTCAAGATGTAAGATAGGTTAGGATCTATTTAGTGCAAGTAGATAATCAAAAACAGAGATGCAAAACACCACACGTAACCGCCTTAAAACATGGACTGGGCTCATGTCAGAAACCTGAGAATCATAGAAAGCATCATAATCTAACGATGTAATACAAACTAGTAGAATATCAGATGCGCATAAGGAAAGAAAAAAATAAGGAAGAAAATGTTCTTGTCCTCCAAGGCGGAGGTTCTCTTGGGGCTTATGAGTGCGGAATATACAAGGCAATTGACAAGCTCAAGATAAAGATAGACATTGTTGCAGGCACTTCAATTGGAGGAATCAACTCATCAATAATTGCCGCAAGCAAGAGCGGCAATCCGGCAAAAGACTTGGAAGATTTCTGGCTCACCTTGGCACAGACAGTGACACCGTCATATCTTACTGAAGGCGCAAGAGAGATCTCTTCTTCAATATATTCTGCAATGTGGGGAAACTCTAATGCATTTTTTCCCCTTTGGATGAAACCGTCTTTTGGATTTTTGAACTCGCCGTATCTTTACGACATATCGCCGCTCAAGGTAACTTTGGAAAAATTTGTAGATTATACAAAACTCAAGGATCCTTCACGACCAAGACTTGTAATAACTTCAACGGACATACAAAATGGAAAACCATCCATATTTGATAGCAAGTATGACAATTTTACATCAGATCATGTCTTGTCCAGTGCCGGATATCCATTCTATGGAATATCTTGGACAAAGGTTGGCAACAGGTATCTGTGGGATGGAACACTGCTTAGCAACACACCTCTAAGGGAAGTGATTGACGCCTCCCCCACATGTGACAAACGAGTCATAATTGCAGATCTATTTCCTCACGGACAAGAAGACATGCCAAAGAACATGATGGAGTCATGGCATAGAGCAAGAGACATCATGCATGCAGACAAAACAGACCAGACAATTCGAATGTCCAAAATAGTTTCAAGATATCTCACCATAATAAACAAGATGCATGACATTTTAGAATCAGTTCCACTTGATGACACCAACAGGAAAAAACTTGCAGAGATTGAACCAGAGTTTAACAAGCTTGCATGTCAGAGAGGGGCAATAATAAACGAGATAGTGCGAGTGGAGAGAAAAGAAGACTCGCACTATCTTTTTGAAGATGCCGATTTTTCAATTTATACCATAAAGAAATTAATAAAATCAGGCGAAGAAGATGCCAGAAAAGCCTTGGAAAACTTTGGGAAAAACTAGTATTGTGTGATAACGTACGACATCATATGACATCACATTATACAAGTGAATGGTTTTTCATATCAAGAACATTTCAAAAGTTATAAGTACAAAGAAAAGAATGAAAGCATGTCTAAAAAAAATAAAGAAAAAGAAGATTTCCTAGACGAACCTTCTGAGAACAATGACGATACAGACGAATTCTTGGATGACGAATTTGAAGAAGAAGTGGATTCTGAAAAATCTTGAATTACATCAAATATGACAATCACTTAAAAGTAAGAAATGAGTTGAACAAATAATGAACGATTCCCAGCATAACTC
>JARCRW010000049.1 GCA_029850515.1 Nitrosotalea sp.
AGCAGGAGTCTTGTCAGTCCTCTTGCAGAAAAGATTCAGTCTTCTTAGCCTTACAGATGCAGTAAGCTTGCTTCCCCTTGCCATGTTTTCATACCATCGCCTGACGTCCTGGTCCTTGAGAAGTTCTTTTGCCGGCCTCATCTGTTTTCGCAGACAAGGATTTGTGTTGAATTTAAGGGGTTTAGAACGGGGTTCCGGATACTGGAGTAAATGGGTCCACAGGGATTTGAACCCTGGATCTTCGCCGTGTAAGGGCGACGTCATAACCGACCTGGACTATGAACCCAAGCAAGCTCCGAATTAAAATAGATTTAAACTTTGAGAATCATCCAAAATAAAAAATAGAGAAATCATATCCAGATAGAATTGCAGATATGGTAGACCTAGTTTTTTTCTCAAGCCCCATAGGACTTGGGCATGTCACGCGAGATGTAGCCATATCATGTAATCTTGATGGAATATCAAAGAGATTTGTAAGTGGCGGAGCTGGCCCTGCACTTATTTCACAGAATGGGTTTGATGTGGATAACCTGTACAGGCCTCCCGCGTTTCGGGTTGAGAATGGAAGACTACGACAACCACTCAGGTGGCTCTTCAAATACTATTCTTACTACAAGGAATGTAAAGAAATTTCATCTGAGATACTCAAGATGTATAATCCAAGAGTTGTCGCAAGTGACGAGGATTTTGCATCACTAGTAGTAGCTCAGGAGATGGGAATCAAGACCATCCTGATAACTGACATACTCAAGACAAGTTTTGCAAAAGGCGTTGGCTCTATCATTGAAAGACAGATGAACAAGTCAATGAAAAAAATAATTGAAAAATGTGATCTTGTGATTTTGCCAGAAAATGGCAGAAGTGAAGGCAACCTATTCAGGGTTGGCCCAATAGTACGAAATACATCACAGTCACGTGAATCATTACGGGAAAAATATGCATTCCATAAAAAAACAATTGTTGTAAGCATTGGTGGAACAGATTCTGGCAGATTTTTGATTGAAAAGATTCTTGAGATATATTCAAAAATTAGCTCCGACTGTGAGATTGTTATTGTAAGCGGCCCTTCATTTAAGATAGATCATAAAGATATCAGAAATTTGGGATTTGTAAATAATTTGCATGAAATAATATTTGCGTCAGATTTGGTAATTTCACTTGCTGGAAAATCTACCATAGACGAATCAAGGCATTACGGAACACCTGGGATATTCATTCCGATAAAAGGCCATTTTGAGCAAGAAGAGAATGCAAAAGAACTCGGATATACACATGATGATATTTCTAATCTTGACAAGTTGATACTTGGAAAAATTGATGAGAAGAGAAACCCTCAACCTTTTGACGGGGCAAAAAAGGCATCAGATTTGATAAAAAATTTCTTGACCTAGTTATTTGTTGGAAAATCAATCTGTGCTCCAAAGACAATGCATATGATTTGTGCAGCTGAAACTATAGTGCGACCATAAAAAAATACCCAATACTTTATAGAAGGACCAGAAGAGAGATAACCAAGTTTTGGAAAATCTAGTCATTTCAAAATTTGGCGGCAGTGCAGTAGGTGTTGATGGCATACTGATACCCACCATAATCAAAAGGATTAACGAATTGAAAAAAAATTCCAAGGTAATCGCAGTCTTTTCTGCTCCTCTTACAGTATACAATGAAAAACAAAGGTCTCTTACAGATATTGCACTTGAGATTGGACGCAGGGCAGAGAGAGGAGAAAAACCAGATACAGAAATTCTGAGAAAACCATATCAAAAAATTGTTGAAATGGTAGACAAGACACTTCAAGGGGATTGTAACAGAACCATTGATCTTTTTCTTGAAAAAGCTAGAACTGTTTTGGCAGAAACTCTACAAAAAAGGGAATTTGCCAATGAAACAAGGGCAAGGCTGCTTGCATATTCTGGAGAAGTCTTAATGTCCCACGTAATGAACCATGTACTGAAAAGTTTTGGCATAAAATCTGAAGTTATTTCATTTGATATATGGCCCATAATCACAGACAATAATTTGGAATCTGCAAACTTTCTTGCCTCCGAGTCATCAGAAAGAATGGATGGTGTGGAAGGGTTGCTGGAAAAAAATGATGTCTTGTCAATAGGTGGATTCATCGGAAAGACAGTAGATGGAATAGAGACAACTTATGAGAGGGGAGGCTCTGATAGAACTGCAGCTGATCTTGGAATTCTTTTTAGCAAAAAATACAACACCAGAATAGACTTTGAAAAAGATAGTGCGGTATTGTCTGCAGATCCACGACTAGTCAAGGAAGAACTGGAAAGCATTACCAGTCTCTCATACAACGAGGCAAGAATTGCGGGGATGTTTGGAATGAAGATTCTTGATCCAATTGCAATAAAGGAGATTGTAGAAAATGGTGTAGAGATGCCAATAATAATTACTGACATGGGCAAGCCTGAAAACATTACGACAATTGAACGAAAACCCAGTGAAAAAAATGGTCATCCACTCAAGATAGTTACTGGAAAGAAAAATTGCTCCATTGTTAGAATTGAGAAGGAGGCATCTGAAAGATTGTTCCATTCACTTGCCAAGGACAAGAGATACAGTGAATTTGTAGTCTTGTCTCCATTTACAAAAGATGACATCGAGTTTACCAGGATATTATTTCTAGACGGAGACTATGTCAAGCGCAATGAAAGATACATTTTGGGATTTGATTCATTGGCATCGATAACTTACAACAGGGGCGTTATCACCTTGATTGGAGACGAGATGTGGCGCGTGCAGCAGGTTGCATCAAAGGCAAGCTCTAGAATAGGCGAGGCAGGCTTGAACATATTGAACATGGATGCCCAGGAAGAAACATCTCGAATCATCATAGTGATTGAAGAC
>JARCRW010000050.1 GCA_029850515.1 Nitrosotalea sp.
AAGTGTCACTTAAATTAATATTAGGATTTTTTATGTACTATTTTAAGAAGTTAAAACCATCTTGGGAAAGATAAAATTTCTACAGTGCAGAGAGTGTAAAAAAGAATATGCCCCTACATTCAAGTATATCTGCGAAGACTGTTTTGGTCCTCTTGACGTACACTATGATTTTCCATCAGTAAACAAGAATACTTTTTCAAATCGTGAACATACTTACTGGAGGTATCATGAACTCTTACCAATTGAATCAAAATCTAACATAGTAAGTATTGGAGCTGGAATGACTCCATTGATCAAGGCAGAAAAACTGGGTAAAGCACTAGGTCTGAATAATCTCTATGTAAAAAATGATTCAGTGAATCCAACTTTCTCCTTCAAAGATAGACCTGCAGGTGTAGCTGTATCAAAAGCAAAAGAATTTGGTTTATCTGCTGTAGGATGTGCATCAACCGGAAATTTGGCATCAGCTACAGCAGCTCATGCGGCAAAAGGTGATTTTCCATGCTACATATTTGCACCAAGTGATATCGAACATGCAAAAATAACACAAGCTCTCTCTTATGGAGCTAATTTTATCTCAGTTGATGGAACATATGATGATGCAAATAGAATTGCTGCACAAATAGGTGATAGCAAAGGAATAGGGATAGTTAACATAAACATGCGTTCTTACTATGTTGAAGGATCAAAAACACTAGCTTATGAGGTAGCAGAGCAACTTGACTGGAAAGTGCCAGACCAACTTATTGTACCAGTTGGAAGTGGAGCAATGTTAAATGCCATTTGTAAGGGATTTGAAGAACTTGAAAATGTCTCATTGATCAACCAAGTTTCTAACATGCACATGATTGCGGCCCAGCCTCATGGATGTGCACCAATTGTTGATGCCTTTAAGAAAAATCTTTCAGAAGTAACTCCTGTGGAAATTCCTGATACCATCGCAAAAAGTTTAGCCATAGGTGATCCTGGAGATGGCCGGTATGTATTACGACGTCTGAAACAATACAATGGTTTTGCTGAAGAATCAAACAATAAGGAAATCTTGGATGCTATACTATTACTAGCTAGAACTGAAGGTATATTCACAGAACCCGCAGGAGGTGTCTCTGTAGCAGTATTGAAGAAAATGGTAGATGAAGGAAAGATTGACAAGAATGATTGTACTGTATGTTATGTTACAGGTAATGGACTAAAGACAACAGAAGTCATGATGGAAGTACTAGCAAAACCTCAAGTAATGCAGGCTGATGTTGGAAAAATATTGGCATTGGTGAAATAGATGGCTAATATCAAATTCACTATTCCTTCTGTACTGAACAAAGGCGGTGGAGAAAAAAAAATAGACTTGGCAGCAATCACACTTTCTGAAGCATTTATCAAAATTTCAGAACAGCTAGGAGATGAATTCAAAAGACGAGTTCTTAACCCAGACGGTTCCCCCCGATCACTTATCAACATATACGTAAACGGAAAAAACATGAAATTTTCGGGAGGTCTGGAAACAGTGCTAAATGATGGAGACGAGATTTATGTTTTGCCTGCAGTAGCAGGTGGTTCTGATCTCTCAAGTAAGGATCTTGAAAGATATTCAAGACAAGTAATGCTAGAAGAGATCGGCTATGAAGGTCAGATCAAACTCAAAAAATCAAAAGTATGCGTTGTTGGAGTAGGTGGATTAGGTAATCCCATAGTGACTCGATTGGTTGCCATGGGAATAGGGACGATAAGAATTGTAGATAGAGATGTAATAGAAATATCAAATCTGCATAGACAAACAATGTTTGATGAATCTGACGTAGGTCAGATCAAAGTTGAGGTTGCTGCAAAAAAGCTCAAAAAAATGAATTCAGATGTGATAATTGAGGCATTACCTGTTTCTGTAAATGACTATACTGCATTAGATGTAGTAGAAGGATGTGACGTTGTAATTGATGCACTTGACAGTGTTAACGCCAGATATTCTCTTAACAAGGCCTGCATAAAAAAAAACATTCCATTTGTGACAGGGGCGGCAGTGGGAGTTTCAGGACAGGTATTTACTATACTGCCACACAAAACCGCATGCTATCACTGTATATTTCCATCACTTGATGAAAATTCCATGCCTACATGTAGTACTGAAGGCGTTCATCCGTCAATACTTTCTATTGTTGGAGGAATTGAGGTTGCAGAAGCAGTAAAAATCATCATAGGAAGAACACCCACTTTGGCAAACAAATTACTTTACATTGATCTTGATAATCTTGATTTCAATACTGCAGTTTTCAACAAAGTAGATGAATGTTCTGAATGTGGTTCGGGCAAACATGATGAATTGCCTTCTCAAGAACTCATTGTTGAAGAGTTATGTGGACGAAATAGGGGAAAGCGTACATTTTCTATCACCCCTACAACAATGATTGAGATTGATGTTCCAAAAATAACAAGTGCTGCATCAGAAAAAGGCTTCAAAGTGCAAAACCAAGGTGAGCTAGGATTATCAATTTCTTCCAATGACATCTTTGTAAGTTTCTTAAAACGTGGTTCTGCTGTAATTGTTGGCGAAAAGGATGAAAATTCTGCCATTACATTATACAAAAAATTAGTTAAGGCATAACAATTTTTTCGAAAATCTATATTTCCTTTATTGTTTGAACTAGTTTCAAATAAGGATCCTCCATTGAGTCTAGAATAGTTCTTGCTCTTTGTTTATTTGTTTTACTACCATTTACCATTTTTTTGATCAAGGTTAAAATTTTCTTTGGATTCGTTTCTCTTTTTACAAGTCTTACTCGTACCAGATATTTCTCGATATAATTTGGTACTGCATCATATGATATGGTGGGAATTCCCATCAATGCAGATTCTGCAGTCATAGTACCCCCTGAACCAATGAAAAGATCTGTAATGCTAAGGAGTGATTTGCCATCTACAACCTTGTCCATTATGATGACCTTTTTACCAAATTTCTCTTCCAGTCTTTTCTTTTGTATTGCATATCTTGCCAAGACTATGATATTGTAGGGATTGTTTTCCTTACTCGTTTCACGAATTATGTTGTCACTTACAGTCTTCCCCAGAATATATGCAGCCTCTGACTCTTCTGGTCTGATCACAATTGTCTTTTTAGTTTTGTCAACCTTTATTCTTCTAATTCTTGATCTTTCTCTTACTATTACAGATGCATCAATGGCCTTGTACTGGATGATATCTTTTTTTGAAATTCCATATCTGACAAACTCATTCTTGGGTATAACCCAAGGGATGAGCAGTTTCTGTACTAAGGGTAATGCAAGTCTCATTACTGCCTCGGCATGGGGAGAATCTGAAAATGCTACATGTTTGATTCCTATTCCGTAGGAAATTCTCGCAGCTTCGGGGGAACAGAAACTAATGGTCAAATCAGGTGAGAACTTTATTATCTCATCTAAAAGATGGTTCATTCTCTGTATGCTTGAGTAAAGTTTTCCCTCTTTGGTAGAGCCCCCATGTTTTCCAACTAACTTGAGATCTACATTTTTTATCTTGGATAATTCTACAACTTCGCGATAATTTCGTGAAGTACATAGTATTTTGTGATTTTTACTCAATTTACTTACCATTGGAGCAAAGAAAAGCAGCTGTTTAGGCGTAAGAATGTCAAACCAGATTTTCAAACATTTCTGGTATGGTCTGAGGGTGGAAAAAGTTTTACTTATAGCCTTTTTCGGTCCTAGCCCATTAAATCACGGTCTGTCTGTAGCTTCTCGAAGATTTTGTGATGTGGGTTCTAAACTGTGCAGGATCAGACGAGGAAAAAGTTCACAGTATTATGGAGGTGTTTTTAAATCGTCAAACTTGAGTTATAGAACATTTTTATAATGTTTTTTTTTCAAGAAAAGAGTTGAAATCGATTTTAACTTTTGTTTTACTCTTTTCCGTGGTAGTACTGTCTGCTGGAACATTTTCTGGTTTATTGTATGATCAAAATGCTTTTGCATCTTCCCCACCAGTTGTATCAGTTACATCACCTACCAACGATGCCACAGTATCATCAAGTACTGTAACAATAACAGGTACTGCATCATCTTCGTCCTCTACTATATCAAGTGTTCAAATATCAATTGATGGCTCATCATATGTGCCAGTAACAGGGACAACAAGTTGGTCCTATACTGCAAACGGACTTGCAGCTGGGATACACTCCATTACTGCCAAAGCAACAGATAGCCAAGGATTGATTGGATACAGTACAAACATTGTAGCAGGTACTCCAATCAGTGTAGGTGCTGCCCAAGAACTTGTCTTTGATCCTGCAAACGGAAACATCTATGAAGCAAACTATGCCAATACTAATACAATATCAGTAATTAGTGGCACAACTAATACCATCATTGCCACAATACCTGATGCAGGCGGTCCCACTGGTATTGCATATGACTCCATAAATGGAAATATTTACGCTGCAAACTATGACTCAGGTACAGTTACTGTGATAAATACTGCAACCAACACTGTAGCAGGTTCACCAATCCCAGTAGGCAACAATCCCTTTGGAGTGGCCTTTGTACCAACAAACGACAAGATCTATGTTTCCAACACAGGTAGCAACACAGTCTCTGTGATAGATCCTACAACTAACACTGTTACAGCTACTATCTCAACCGGTAATCATCCACAAGACTTTACATTTGACCCGACAAATGGCAACCTCTATGTGACAATACAGGGTTCCAACACCGTTTCTGTGATTAATCCATCAACTAACACTGTTACAGCTACTATTCCAGTCGGTAGTGGACCAAGAGGTTCAGTATATGATTCTACAAATGGAGAAATATATCTTGCAAACTCTGGAAGTAATACCGTCTCTGTCATTGATCCTACCACCAATACAGTAACCTCTACAATCACTTTAGGAGGAAACGCTCCCACAGGTGTAACATTTGATCCTACAAACGGATACATCTATGTGGCAAATCAGGGTGTCAATCAAATATCGGTAATAGACTCTGCAACCAATACTGTTCTCAATCCAATCACACTTCCAAGTGGCAATTCATACTATATCATATTTGATCCGGTAAACTCTGATATCTATACAAGTAGCGGTAGTAACATTGTAACTATCCAAACACAGACAGATTTTACAGTAACCCAGCTAACCACCACTACCACACTAACCTCATCACAAAACCCATCCACATTTGGTCAGTCAGTCACCATTACAGCAGCAGTCTCACCAAACACTGCAACTGGAACTGTAACATTTACAGTTGATGGCACACCACAAACTCCAGTCGCAGTATCATCAGGACAGGCTACCTTCAGCTCATCCTCACTATCAGTAGGCACTCATACTATAACAGCAGCATATTCTGGAGATGCAAATGATCTATCCAGTACATCGTCTACATTGACACAGGTTGTAAACCCGATTAGTTTTTCATCATTGACAGCCAAGGTACACATAGAAGACAACTATACGCACTTTGAGCTAAAGTCCAAATTCACTTTGGGTACTGGAAGTTCTGGAATCAATCCTGTAACAGACAATGTATCACTACAGGTTGGAACATTCTCTACAACAATTCCAGCAGGCTCTTTCAAGCACGATGACAAGCAATACAAGTTTGAAGGTGTCATAAACGGAGTACATATAGAAACCAGCATCAAGTCCCTTGGTAGCAATACATTTGAGCTCAAGGCAGAGGCAGAGCATGCAAATATGACAGGAACTGTCAATCCTGTGCCAGTACAGATTACAATAGGAAACAATTCTGGCACGACCACGGTTAATGCCAAGATAGACGTAGATCATGATACAAAACATGATAACAATTCAGGGCACGATCACAGTACAGAACACGACAACAAATAAAACGGATAACACACCTACGCCACTTTGATTCTAGGCAATTGTCAACTGCAAAGAATTAGCAGCTTAATGCGTTTATCAACCTCTATTGATATTGTGGAATTCGATATTGACCCTGATATTCGTGGTAGGGAAAGTTTCTCTTAGTGGTATTTTCAGGCTAGAAAGACTCAACACTATGCCCTTGTAATTTGCTCAATCCTCAATTCACTGCTTTCTTCATGAGCGCGACGATCTTCGCCTCTTCGGAGGCAGTCAACTTCTTCAACGCAAAGGCAGTCGGCCACATGGTGCCTTCATCGAGGTTCGCCTTATCGCTGAAGCCTAATGTCGCGTACCTCGCCTTGAACTTATGCGCTGCTTGGAAAAAACAGATTACCTTGTCGTCCTTTGCATACGCAGGCATCCCATACCAAGTTTTAGGTGAGAGGGCTGGTGCGCTGGCTTTGATAATAACATGAAGCCGCTTGGCCATAGTGCGATCCGGCTCAGGCATCTCAGCGATCTTCGTGAGCACAGCGCTTTCTCCGCTCGCCTTGTCCACATTCAGCTCTTGAATATGCTCCTTCATCGCAGCTATTTCTTCATCCGTCAATCCCTTGGCCTTCATGTCCTGCTTGATTGTCTTTTTAATCATTTTGACAATCCATTATAATTTTGTACTATCTAAGGTTTGATGTAATTCTTTTTCCAAAATTATGAAATCTTTTTTGATACTGTTACCTTGTCGGTTGATCAATCGTGATTTCTGAACGTCAGCAACCAAAAACGTAACAAGACCCTATGTCTGTGGTGTTTGGCATTTTTTAACCCTGATACCTATGGTAGGCAAAGTTTTTCTTAGCCCGTACTCATAGTCCGGATGGTTTGGTTGCAACAAAAATTGTTGTGTATGGCTTGAGCACAGAGGGATACTCCATTGCTTGCCAAATGGCGATGAAAGGAGCTGATGTTTTTATTGTTGACGAATCTGCACATATGGCAATTTCTCTCAAGGCAGAGATTGCAAAGACATATCCTAATGTTACATCATTAAAAGAAGACGAGCCACTTTTGGGTGTTGAACCCATAGATGTTGCCATATCTCACGCTGAATATCTTTTCTTTGCTCCTAGAATAAGAAAGACCGGACAAGAAGCAAAAATGGAAATCCATTCAAAATTCAAAGATGCTACATCGTCAATAAAGAAAGGTGGTTCAGTAATTTACAACCTTCCAACTGGTATAGGCGGAAATAACGAAACTATTTCTCTGCTTGAACATGTCTCTGGTCTTGAGATGGGCAAAAGCATATCATACTTTTATTATCCTCTTTCAAAAAATAATACTCCTGAAATTATTGGTTCATTTAATGCAAAAGACGATGACAAGCTTGCCAAACTGTTGGAATCTGATAAAAAAGGAAAAAAGTTTGTATCTATATCTTCAGCTGAAATCTTACATGCAATTAAAATTCTTACTCAATTTGCAAGTTTATCGAGTGTTCTGGAAGTTTCCAAGTTCGCACAGGATTCTCAGACAAGAAATGACCTTGTTCTTACTGAATATAATGATCTATTTCTTGATGATATGACAAATGGACTATACGATTTAAGATCACTTGGTACATCTGTAGAAGGTGCAGGCACTATGATGTATCTGGTAAATGGAAGTATAAAGGGAATCGAAGGTTATGTCAAGAGACTAATTGACGAAATTCGTTCAACGTTGAAAAAAAATGAACTAAAAGCAAGCAGAACCAAAGTGGTTTTGGTATGGACTCAGGACTCTTACGAGATGAGAGGAGACAAGGTAGATATGTTAAACTCTCTTGTTACAAAACTACGCGATTACATAGGTGATGTAGAGATACATCAAGGGCAAGAATTAGATATTTTCCATAGTGATAAGACCACAATCATAGTGGCATGCTCAAAATTCGATTATGAGAAGATTACTAAAAATGGAAAAGACTCTGATGTCATCGTAATTAAAACAAATCCTCTTTGTGAGATATTATAATAAGGGTATGTTCTAAAAAATAATATAGCATGTTTGACACATCTGATGCATCTCAAAATGATTTAACCGAAAACCAAGAATATCGTAACAACAAAGACGAAATGGAATCCTCCCAAGAACTTGAAACAATGAAAGTTCAACTAGAACAAGAAAAAGAAAAGGTCTCTTCTTATGAAAAAAAAATTCAATATCTGCTTGCAGATTTTGAAAATCTAAAGAAAAGATCAGATGTTGATATTCAGAATCGTGTCAACTCGATTACTGATGGTGTCATTCTCAAATTTCTTGGAATATATGATGATTTTGTACGTGCGGTAGATATTTTGTCAAAACAAGATGCAAATATTCAAGGTTTGGATGCTATTTTGAAAAATATGGATACGTTTCTAGCCGAATTTGGGGTAAAATCGATTGAAGCGGTAGGCGAGATCTTTGATCCTAAATTGCATGAGGCAATATCTGTAAAAGAAGACTCAACATTGGATGATAACACCATCACTGCAGAATTCCGTAAAGGATATATTTTGAAAGAGAGAGTTATTAGACCAAGCTTAGTGGAGATATCTAAGAGAAATATTAAAGAGATGAATGTAAATGGCTAAAATTATTGGTATTGATTTGGGAACAAGTAATTCTGCTGCAGCTGTTATGCTGGGTGGAAAACCTACCCTTATTCCGGCGTCAGAAGGAACCACTGTTGGGGGAAAAGCATTTCCTTCTGTTGTAGGACTCACAAAAGATGGCCAACTCATAGTTGGTGAACCAGCTAGAAGACAGGCAGTAACCAATCCCGAAGGTACAGTGGTGGCAGCAAAAAGAAAGATGGGAACAGATCATTTTTTTAAAATTTATGATAAAGAATACAAACCTCAACAAATTTCTGCATTCATTCTACAGAAAATAAAGCGAGATGCTGAGGCATTTACTGGGGACAAAGTTGAGAAAGCTGTAATCACAGTACCTGCATATTTTAATGATAATCAGAGGCAAGCAACTAAAGACGCTGGACAAATTGCAGGTCTTGATGTTGTGAGAATAATAAATGAACCAACTGCTGCTGCACTTGCCTTTGGCCTGGACAAATTAAAACAAGATATGAAAATTATGGTATTTGACTTGGGTGGAGGAACACTTGATGTAACCATAATGGAAATGGGTGGTGGTGTGTTTGAAGTCATGAGTACTTCTGGAGATACTCAACTTGGAGGTACAGACATGGATAAAGTTTTGATTGACTACATTGTTGACAGTTTTAGAAAAACATCTGGAATTGATATCTCAAAAGATAATGCAGCGATGGTGCGAGTAAGAGAAGCTGCTGAAAAGGCAAAAATTGAGCTCTCCTCAATATTTGAAACCGATATCAACTTACCATTCATATCATATGATCAATCCTCGGGACCAAAGAACCTTGAATTAAAAATAACCAGAGCAAAGTTTGAGGAACTCATCAATCCAATAGTGGAAAGATGCAGACCTTCTGTTACAAAATCTATGGAAGATGCAAAGCTTACTCCTTCTGATATTAGTAAAATCATCTTGGTTGGTGGTCCTACTAGAATTCCTCTGGTCAAAAAATTTGTCGCTAATTTAATGGGAAAAGAACCTGAAGCAGGAATAGACCCAATGGAAGCAGTTGCCTTAGGTGCTGCGGTTCAGGCAGGAATTATTGGTGGTGAAGTTACAAGTGATATTGTACTTCTTGATGTTACTCCTCTTACACTTGGTTTAGAAGTGTTAGGAGGATTACGAGAACCCATAATTGACAGAAATACTACAATCCCTACCTCGAAGAGCAAAGTTTTCACAACTGCCGCGGATAACCAAACTGCTGTAACTATACATGTAGTTCAAGGAGAGAGACCAATGGCTGCAGATAATGTGTCCCTTGGAAGCTTTAATCTTTCAGGAATTCTTCCGGCTCCCAGAGGTATTCCACAAATTGAGGTCAAATTCGATATTGATGCAAATGGCATACTCAATGTTACAGCAAAAGATCTAGCTACCCAAAAAGAAGCAAAGATAACTATTACTGCAAGCACAAAACTTGCCAAAGGAGATATAGAAAAAATGACAAAAGATGCTGAACTCTTCGCTGAACAAGATAAAAAGAAGAAAGAAGATGTATTGATCAAAAATGAAGCACAACAATCTATCTATGCAGCTGAAACTTTGATTAGTCAACAGAAAGACAAGATATCACAAGATCAGGGTGTTCAGGTAAGTAATGCAATAAAAGAACTAAAAGATGTTCTTGACAAAAGTGTTGGAGAAATAAAGCCAAAACTTGATTCGTTAACCAAATTGATAAACGATGTTAGTACTGAACTTTACAAAAATGTCACACCACCGCCCGGTGCAGCTGCACAAGGTGGACCGGAGGCAACTACCCAAAGTGAACCTGGTGCGACTGGACAAGATGCAGGTAATTCACCAAACTGATCTTTATACAAGGGAATAGACACAAGTTGAATTATAATGAGTGCTAAACGTGATTATTATGAGGTTCTGGGAGTTTCAAAAAGCTCGAATCCAGATGAGATAAAATCTCAATATAGAAAACTTGCTCTAAAATTTCACCCTGATAAAAACAAATCACCTGATGCTGCAGAGCACTTTAAGGAAATTTCAGAAGCGTATGCGGTATTATCTGATGTGGAAAAACGTAAAATCTATGATACTCATGGCCATGCTGGCGTAGATGGAAAATATAGTACAGATGATATTTTTCAAGGTTCCAAAGCTAACTTTGAAGATATCTTTGGAGGCACTGGCGGTTTTGAGTCTATTTTTGAATCTATTTTTGGTAGAGGTGGTGGATTTCGATTCGGCGGATTTGATTTTGGAGGATCTGGAAGATCGCGAGGTTCTGATCTTGTGTATGAAACAGTATTAACACTTGAAGAAGCATTCAAGGGGAAAAAAGAAGAAATTGACCTGCCACGACTAGTAAACTGCGATACTTGCAACGGATCAGGCTGTGCTCCTGGTACATCTGTGAGGACATGCTCTGTATGTAACGGTCAAGGTCAAACCAGAACATCACGAAGTAGCGGATTTTCTACATTTGTAACCGTACAACCATGTAATACCTGCAGGGGACAAGGCAAGATAATAGAAAGACCATGTTCAAAATGTAAGGGATCTGGCAAACAAAAAGCAACAAAGAAATTTTCATTTGAAATTCCTCCTGGAGTAGAGGATGGAGAATACAGAATACAAGGTGAAGGCGAATCAGTTCAAAATGGTCTAAATGGAGATCTAATTGTTAGAATAAGAGTACAACCGCATGATAAATTCAAGAGAGACGGAGCTGATATTTTCTACGATGCAAATATCTCAATGATTGATGCAACATTGGGGAAGAATATTTTGGTTGAAACATTAGAGGGACCGGAAAAACTCGAGGTAGAATCAGGAAGTCAACCAAACACAATAGTTAAACTAAAAGGAAAAGGACTTCCTCGTCAGAGTGGAAGGGGCAGGGGAGATGAATATGTCAGACTTGTTATCAATATACCTACCAAGATAGATAAGCACCAACGTAAATTGCTTGAAGAACTAAAAGATAGTTTTAGCAGGGGTTAATGACATTGAGAATAGCGCTTGATGTGGATGGAGTTTTAGCAGATGTAATCACATCGTGGTTGTCATATAGTAATAAAATAAGACCAACGATATTGAAATCTCAAATATCTGAATGGGACTTTTGGAGAAACCACAATATAGATAAATTTGATTTTTATAATGAGCTTTCAATTTGTTGGAAATCCTGGAAAAATATGCCTCCTACCGAAGGCAATATTGCACATGCAACTACACAACTATCAAATCTTGGTACTGTTGATATTGTAACAGCAAGAGATGAATCTACACATAGCGATGTAAAAAACTGGCTTAAACTACATAAAATAAATTTCAAAAACTATGTTGGTGTATTAGAAGGAATAGAAAAATCACGACTGGATTATGATGTATTTATTGATGATTCTCCACTTAATGCAAAAAGCATGCTAGATGAAGGAAAATCAGTGATACTTTATTCACAACCTTGGAATGAATCATTTGATGACAATAGATCTACAAGGATCCACGAGCTAAAAAATGCGGTGCCTGTAATTGATAGAATGATCAATGGGAATGAATGACTTCGAATGGATGGATGAATATAAAAAAGAACTTATTGTAGGATCTTAATTCTCACGTTGTTGCGGGGGTCGCCTAGCCTGGTCAACGGCGTAAGGCTCAGAACCTTATCTCTTAGGAGTTCGTGGGTTCAAATCCCACCTCCCGCACCTTTTGTTTATTTCCTATCTATCTTGATCTTTATCTTGTCTTCTAATAATTGATTTAATTTTTGACCGTCTACTTTACCGCGTAGTGTTTTCATGGCCAAACCCATTAATGGTCCCATAGATCTTAATCCCTGATCTTCAATTATTTTCAAATTGGACATTACCAATTCATCTAATATTTTATGTAATTCTGTATCCTCTATGGTGCTCAACGCATTAGACCTGATTGCTTCCATGATCGTTTTTGATTTTCCACTCATTATGCTCTCAAATATCATCTCAAGTGACTCTTTTGCTATCTTTTCCTCTGCCACTAATCTAAAAGCCTCTAAAATATCTCCAGTCTTTAATAATTCTTGATCCATTCCTCTTCTCTCCAAGTTTGTAATTGTACCACAAAGAGTCGAGGCCACAAAATTGGGAGATATTCTCTTGTCTTTGCATATTGTTTCAAACAGATCTAGATATTCCGAGTCAAATATCTGGGCTGAGAGTTGCTGATTTAATTCATATTGCTTTTGTAATGCTATGAGATTTTCTTCCCATGATTTTGGAATTTTATCCCTTGCTTGATCTATCTCTATGTTGTTTACAATAATTGGTGGTATGTCTGTCTCTGGATACATCCTAGAAGAACCTGGTCTTGGTCGTAGAAACACTGTCTCGCCTGTGATTGTAGCAGCTCTTGTCTCTGCGGGTATTCCATTTCTTGCATCTTCAATTCGTTTTATGATGGATTCAATCACTGTGTCAAGTTTTCTCTCATTGCCAGCCAAGATGATGAACGCATCACTAGATTTTATGTCAAGTGTGTTTCTTATTTCTTGAATTTCTGGCTCTTCAATACCATAGTTTGGTAGTTCGTCAGAATGAAACAGACCGCCCAAGCCAAAGAATCTGACCAGCTCGCCTAACTGTTTTCCTAATCTTATTCCTGGATATGGCTCCCATCCAAACATTCCTGCATATCCTTTGATTCTCATTGCCTTTATTGAGGAACCTTCTGAAAGAGATTTTTGGATAATTTTTGATTTACAGCTTTTGAATATGTTTGATACATCTTTTACATCCTGCACCTTGGATATTTTTTCAATTTTTAATGTTCTTAATTTCTCGGCAATGATTTTAAGACCATGCTGTCTTTTTGCCTCATACTCGATAACTTTTTCTAACTGATCTAATTTTTGTACACCTTTTACTTCGATTACTGAACCACCTCCTTCTATTGACACATTGACATCTTGCCTAATTGATCCAATGCCTCTTCCTACTCTTTTTGTTGCACGTAACATTCGGCCCAAAGTCAAAGCAATGTTTTTGATCTCTTCTGGTGTGCCAGAGACGGGATCCAATGCAATTTCTACTAGGGGTATTCCTAATCTATCCAAACTATATTCTCTTGTATCTTTCGAATCGTGAAGCAGTTTTGCAGCATCTTCCTCAAGACAGATGCTTTGGACTCCTACTCTCTTACCGTTGACTTCAAGATTTCCACCCATTGAAACCAGCATAGTTCTTTGAAAACCTGAGGTGTTGGAACCATCAATCACAAGTTTTCTCATTACGTAGATTTCATTGAAAATGTTTGATTTTAATGCAGATGACATGATCAAAACAGTCTCTTTTGCATTAGGATCAAGATCATGTGGGGGCTCATCGTCTTGTTCTACTAGGCAGCTACTCTCTGGATTTGCATAATACACAATTGTCTTTTCCTTACTTTTCTCAAAAATAGCACTAGGATCAAACTCTCCTAACTCACTACTAGTTATCCTTAATTTACGTGAAAATTTAATTGGATACTCATCTGATTCGATGGGCTTACATCTACAAAACAACTTGGCTCCCGTTGCAAGTTGTTGATGAATTTCTAACCCTACAAGAAGTCCTATCTTATCAATCTGGATTTCGGACATTTGTAATTTTATTCTCGTACTTGCTTTAAAGCTTAGTCTGAAAATTCAAGAGCGATATTCTCTCTCATCAGTTTTGTCATTTCGTCAGAATTTTTGGAATTGGCCAATGCCCACATTGTTTTTACAAGAGCTGTCTCGGGTATCATGTTTCCAAGTGGCATGACGCCGAGATTCAAAAGATCTCTTCCACTGTCGTAGACGGTCATTCTTACCATTCCATCAATACATTGCGATGTCATTCCAACGAACAATCCATTTTTCTTTGCCTTTTCTATTGATGCATACATTGTTTTTCCAACATGCCCAAGCCCAGTTCCTTCAATAACTATTCCTCTATATCCTGAATCTATGGCATACTCAATGATCTTGGAATCAAGGCCTGGATAATATTTTAGTAACAAGACATGATCGTCAAACTTAATCCTGGGAATGTATTCTTTTTTTGGAACATTGAACATTTTGTCTTTTTCAATACTTTTTGATTTTACAATATATGCAGGAGGACCACCTATTGTCTTGAATGCATCTCGTCTACTAGTGTGGTTTTTTCTTACACGTGTTGCCCAGTTGCAGGCAATTTCATCATCGTTTGAACTATTGTGCATTATTACAAAAATTCCTGGAGAACGTATCTCTGTCAAAAATATTGTAGCAGCAATTAGATTTAGTGCAGCATCTGAGGATGGTCTATCTGATGATCTCTGCGAGCCTACAAGGGCAATTGGTTTTGGGAATCCCGCCAAAGAAAATGCTAGCGCTGATGCTGTATATTGCATAGTGTCTGTACCATGAGCTACTATGATTCCGTCATATTCTGATCTGGAATAGGAATCAAGTTTTTCTGCGATCTTTATCCAGTGCCGGGGAAGCAAATTTTCAGAATATTCTGAAAAAAGCACTTCGGTGTCTATGTTTGCAATGGTTGCAAGTTCCGGAACACTTGCATTAAGCTCTGCAGCAGTAAGAGCTGGAGTGACTGCACCGGTTCTGTAATCTATCCTGCTTGCGATTGTTCCTCCTGTTGATAAGAGGAGAATTTTTGGAAGTTTTGGATTTGGTTGTGAATTGTATGTTGTTTCTTTTTTTATTACAGGTGCTGCTTCCGTCTCTATTTTTTTTATCTTGTCAAGCTCTAACCCTATGTTGTATCCACTTTTTAGTTTCAAAACAATGTGGTGGTCATCGCTGTGTTCATATCTTGGCATTATGACACCTGAGTAAACTGAATCTGCGTGAATCTTTACCTGGCTTCCTATCTCTATCTTGTTATTTGTAAGAAATTCTAGTCCTTTACCCCTGTATCCAAATTGTGACATCTGATAGAACTAGAAAAGTTATTTTATTAAAATTACCTATAGTACGGAACTGCGACTTTTTCGCCTATCTTTAATTCCTTTTGTGTCTTTACTTTTCTCACTGCCTCTTCAAAATGTCTCATGGTTACCTTTGCCTCCGCAGCCTGTTTTTCAGCTTCTTTTTGATCAGGATATTTGTCAAGAAACTCGTGTATTACAAGTGATACTGCGGTGTTTGCTATTGATGCCACATCTGCACCACTCATTCCGTCGGTTGCTTCTGCAATTTTATCAATGTCTACGAAGTCTGGATTCTTTATGCCGTTTGCCATTGATTCTCTTATTACTGGAATCTCCTTTGTATTTATCGCCAAAATCTTTTTCCTTCCTTCCTTGTCTGGTAGTGGAACAAGTATTATCTTATCAAATCTGCCAGGTCTTAGCAATGCGGTGTCTATCATATCTGCTCTGTTGGTTGCAGCAAGCACTACAACTCCGTGCAAACTCTCTATACCGTCTAATTCTGTCAAAAGCTGGCTTACTACTCTTTCCGTTACTGCTGTCTCTCCTCCAACTCCGCGTATTGGGGCAATGGAATCGATCTCATCAAAAAATATTACACATGGCGACGCCTGTCTTGCTCGCCTAAATATTTCTCTTATTCCGCGTTCTGATTCTCCAACCCATTTTGATAGTAATTCTGGTCCCCTTACAGAAATAAAATTGGCTTCACTTTCAGTTGCAACTGCTTTTGCCATTAGGGTTTTTCCAGTTCCACTAGGACCGTGTAACAATATTCCTCTTGGCATTCTATGTCCTAGCTTTGAGTATAGAGTAGGATATTTCATTGGCCATTCTACAGCTTCTTGTAGCTCTCGCTTTACATTTTCAAGTCCGCCGACTTCATCCCAACTTACATCTGGATTCTCGATGAATACTTCACGCATTCCTGATGGAGTAACTTCTCTTATGGCATTTTGAAAATCATCCCCGTTGACTACTAATTTGTCAAGTGTTTCTGGTGGAAGTTTTTCGTCTTCCAGATTCAGTTCTGGGAGTAATCTTCTAAGACACTTCATAGCAGCTTCTTTACATAGATATTCTAAATCAGCTCCGACATAGCCGTGGCTTATTGAAGCAATCTTGTCTACATTGACATCGTCACTTAGTGGCATATTTCTTGTATGTATCATCAAGATGTCTTTTCTACCCTTTTTGTCTGGTACCTTGATCTCAATTTCTCTATCAAATCTTCCAGGTCTTCTAAGAGCTGGATCAATTGCATTTGGTCTGTTGGTTGCAGATATGACAATTACTTTTCCTCTAGCCTCTAGACCATCCATTAGGGATAACAGCTGAGAAACTACTCTTCTTTCTACTTCCCCTGTTACTTCTTCCCTCTTTGGAGCTATCGAATCAATTTCGTCAATAAATATGATGGATGGTGATTTCTCTTTTGCCTCCTTGAAAATCTCTCTTAGTCTAGCTTCACTTTCGCCGTAAAACTTGCTCATTATCTCTGGTCCTGATATGCTAATGAAGTGTGCATTGCTTTCATTTGCAACTGCTTTTGCCAACAATGTTTTACCAGTTCCTGGAGGTCCATACAATAATACTCCTTTTGGAGCTTCAATTCCAAGTTTTTCAAAAATTTCTGGATGTCTTAGTGGGAGTTCTATCATTTCCCGAACTTTCTTAATTTCATCAGTTAATCCTCCGATGTCCTCATAGGTTACTTGTGGTACACCGCGAAGAGTTTCTCCTTTTTCTGCAATGTGAAATACTGTCTTTTGTGTGACAAGTACAGCATCAGCTGCTGGTGTAACACCAATAACTTGAAAAGTTAGCCTTCCTCCAAAATAAGGCACCATCACATTATCTCCTTTTATCAATGGAACACTTTCTAGTGCATCAGCAAGATATCTTTCATCAATCGGCGGTATTGCCTCCAATGGGGCAACAACCACTTTCTCAGCAGCTACTGCCTTGATCTTTCTGACAGCAACGGTGTCACCTATTGCAATTCCTGCATTATTTCTAACTAGACCGTCTACTCTGATAATCCCTTTTCCTTCATCAGAAGGATAAAGTGGTAAGCACTTGGCTACGGTTCTTCGTTTTCCTTTGATTTCAATGACATCACCTGTTGAAGCTCCAAGTGAATCCATAGAATCATAATCTATACGTGCCACTCCTCTCCCTACATCACGAGTATAAGCCTCAAGTACCTTAAGGGAAAGTGTGTTCTGGCTCACAGATTTAGCACCCTCAAACTAATTTTTATACCTTTGTCGTCTTTGATCCAGAACAAAGGATCAGAAGATTAAAATTTACAAGATAAACCAAAATCGGTACTTTGGGTAAGAGACCGTTAGTAAGAAGACGAGGTAGAGGTGGAATGCAGTTCCGTGCAGCTTCTACTGGGAAGTTACTTCCAGCCAAATATCCTCGATTCCAGTTGGCAGAACAACACGAGGCCAAAGTAGTCGATATTGTTCATGAGACAGGAAGGGATGCGCCCTTGGCCAAAGTTAGATTTGAGACCGGCCTATTCTCTTTTGTCCCATCTGTCCTTGGTACCAAAATTGGTTCTAAATTTCAATTTGGTTTAAAGTCTGACATTTCTCCGGGTAATGTTATCAGTGTTCAAAACATTCCAGACGGTACTATAGTATGCAATGTAGAGAAGCACTTTGGTGATGGCGGAGCAATAGTAAAATCTGCTGGAACATATGCAACAGTTTTCTCACATAGCTCTGAAGGTGTAACAATAAAACTCCCATCTGGAAAATTCACGACCCTTAATCCGCAGAACCGTGCAATGATAGGAGTTCTTGCTGGAGGAGGTGTTGGAGATAGACCATTTATGCGAGCCGGACCTGCATGGAGAAGAAAGCGTTCAAAGGGGCACAAGTATCCAATAGTAAGAGGTGTTGCACAAGCTGTATACGTTCACCCACATGGTGGTGGAAGACATCAACATGTTGGAAGAAGCTCTACAGTTTCACGAAACGCTCCACCTGGACGTAAGGTTGGAAGCATTGCAGCTAGAAAGACTGGACGTTCCAGAATGAAAGAACGAGCATAATTCCTCAAGACTAAATACTAGTTTTAGAAAACAAATATTCATGAATTCAAAGAGAGTTCATCTTTTAGTAGAAGGGCGAGTACAAGGTGTTTACTTTCGTCAAGGAATGATGGAGACTGCTGAAAAAAATAATGTTTTGGGTTGGGTCCGAAATCTCCAAGATGATAGGGTAGAAGCCATCTTGGAAGGAAATGATTCAAACGTAGATGCTGTAGTGGAATGGGCCCGGTTTGGTCCTGCTGGAGCAGTTGTAAAAGAATTAACAGTTACTGAAGAAAGATACATTGGAGAATTCACTAATTTTGCGATTCATTATTAATGAATACTAGTATATGCATTAAAAAGAAGTTTCTTGATTTCATCAAGATTGTCATTTGGTTTTATTTGTATTTCCTCTTCTGGCTCCTTTCTATCTTTCTTGATCTTTATGATGATAGAATCTCGTTGTGGTTCTATATCTGCAAAACTTCGGAATTTAATTGATTTTGCAAATACAATCCGGTGCATGCGAATGTCTTCAATTACGTTTTCTCCAAGAGTCAAGCAATATCTACGAAGTTCATCAAATAGAGTTGCTACACTCAAAGGCATATTTGATCTAAATTCGTCATAAGTTCTCTTCTTTCCTGAAACTAATCCTTCCATGTTGTTTCTCTTTGATTTAAGAATATTAAGGTAGTAGATCCGCTAGTTCCAGTCTAAACAAGCGGTCTCATCTCAAGTCAAGCAAGATCCGCCACGTAGACGAAGCAGCGTGGATGCTCTACCTTAGGATTGCTCCCTCCCGGACCTCATCCCTTTCGGCAGTTAGAACTTGAGAGTCATCCCTTCGGATAACTTCAGTCCTGTATCCACCCGCTTCGGCGTGATTTCATATCCGCAAGTCATGCGAGTACCGTCTATCTAGAGATTTATCCAGCAGTTACTGGTCTCTGCATATAGCCGGTTTCAGAGATAGGGCACGGCTAGCGCCCCAACCCTACCTACTACCAAATTTATTGTAATACAAGTTCTTTATCTGCATTAGGATTTAGTTCAATCGTAGATTGGCTAATGTACTACAGACAGAGCATATGTCTCCTGTACATTCACTCCCACACTCTGAACATGTTTTCCATTCTGAATTGTTGGAGTCTTTGAGGGTAGATGAGATCTTCAAAATTGACTTGAACATGTTATTTTTGATTCCACTATGGGTCTTTTCTAGGGAATTTAAAAAATTACGAATTTCTGTCCTAATTCCTTCATTCATGTGGGGGCATTCTTCTGACTGGAATGGAATCTCATTTGTGAATGCATAAAAGACAATCTCATTTTCATAAATCTCATAGAATGGTTTTATTTTTCGTATCTTGTTTTCCGAAGTATCAGGATCCATCCAACCAATTTTTTTTGTATCACCTGAAATAATGTTGATAATAAATGTCTGTAGTATATCGTCCAGATTATGACCTGTTGCTATTACATCAACTTTTAGATCAATAGCACCAAAATCTATTGCCCTTCTTCTTAATACACCGCATATAGAACACGATGAAGTTTTTTTATTGCTTCTATGTTCTAGTGTTTGTTCTAACGTTGTACCGAAAAGAGAATTGTATGGATATACTTTGTATTCCACATCAATTTTTCTACAAAACTCTTCTACAATTTTAAGAGCTTCATCTCGATATCCAGGAATTCCTTCATCAACTGTGATAGCTTTTAATGTAAAATGATGATCTAGGGAAATTTCTTTTAGTATCTGTAACAATGAAAGAGAATCCTTTCCACCTGATACGGCAACGCCTACTATATCGCCAGGTTTTATCATGTTGTATTTGGTCATTGTTTTTGTAGTTTTGTGTACAATTGATCTTGAAAAGCAACTGGAACAAAGATTCTCTCCGGAATACTTTCTTGAATAAACAGCTACATTTTCACAACGATCGCATTTCATGGCGAAATCCTCCTTATGTTATCGTATAATCTCATACTTGCCATTTTTTCTTGTCTTGTAAATAATATCTGGCTTTGGAAATATTCCAACCTCAATAACACCCGGTATTCCTATTATTTTTGATGCTAGTTCTTTGGGATTCTGTATTTGGCCAAAATTACAATCCAGTATGATATTTCCATTTTCAGTTACAAATGGATATCCACGTTCTAACAATCTGAGGCGTGGCTTACCTCCATATTCTCTTATTTGTTTATCAGCTGTATTTCTTGCAAATGGGTGTACCTCTACAGGTACACTTCGATCAAGTTTTTTGACAAATTTTGATTCATCAGCCACTATCACAACCTTTTTTGCAATACTTGTCAGGATTTTCTCTCGTAAAAGAGCGCCTCCGCCACCTTTGATCATGTTTCCTTTTGCGTCTATTTGATCTGCACCGTCAAAGACTACATCTATGTGATTAATCTGATCTGCTTCTATTATTGGAATTCCTCCCTTTTCTGCTTCTATCTTGATCTGTAGTGATGTAGGTATTGCCTTGACCAAAAATTTGTTCTTTTTAATGTATTGTGATAATAGCTTCACTATTGCAGTTGCTGCTCTTCCACTTCCAAGGCCTATGACAAAATTATTTTTGATCATTTTTAGTGCCTGTGGTGATAATGCCTCAATGGCATCATCTACTGTCAATTATTCTACCTCTACTTGTTCTAGTTTTGATAGTGCCTTCATTATTTCGCTTTTTATCTTGTCCAAATCCTTGTCATCATCTTCCAGCTTTTCTTCTTCTGGTATCTTGATTGCTGTTGGAAGCTGTATCTTTCTTTCTGATTCTTGTTGTACTGATTCTGGCTTTGGTATTTCTGGCAAAATCTCCTCTGTTATACTATGTGTGTTTGGATGAGGAACTAGTATTGGTTCTTCAACTATTATTGGTTCTGTGATTACTTGAGGGATTTGTGGTTCAACTTGTACAGGTCTAATAAGATCAGCAGGGAATTGTGGAATCTTGCTTGTGATCTCTGTTAGGGTACTCAATTCTACGGTTCTGTGTTTTTCATATGTTGGAACTTCAATTGGAGGTAGCCATTCTGATGTTCTTTCTGACTTTACTGTTTTCTTCTCTTGAACCTCAATCTTTTCTTTTTGAATCTCTATTTTTGGTTCTATTTTTTTGACTTGAGGACTTTCTAGTATTGTCTCCGTAGGTTTTTCCACTTGTTTAGGTTGGGTAATTGTATTTACTGTAATCTTGGAAGAAATTTCATGCAATCTTTGATCTAGCTGCGAAAGTTTATTGTCCATTAGTGAAATCAAACTATCTCCAACTGGGCCTAAATCTGGATACTTGCTTGCAACTTCAAGTTTTTCAATCTTGATAATGACCATTCCAAGTTGATGTTGATAACGAAGCAAAAGTTTGTCTTTTTGTATTCTTGTAACATCTGACTCTTGTTGGTGAAGTCTCGTAATGGTTTTTGAGAGTATTTCCTTTTCCATTCTTAGTGAATGTAATTGATTTATGATTGCAGAATTAACAGTTGGAGTTTGTTTATTGCGTTTTATCTTTGGAACCTTGTCGAGTGCAACTGCCGTACATGCGCCTGCAAGAGAGCTAAAAACTAGCGCTATTTCTTCCATTTAGGTATACCATTTGATCCAGTTGTATTTTCTTATCTTGGCCTCAGGATAACCACAACTAGCACATCTTTTGTGTCGTATGTGGTATGCATTCTTTCCACATCTTCTACATCTGATGTGTACATGTTTTCTTGTATAGCCTCCCATTGAGGTGGTACCTTTAGTCATAATACACTCACTTTGGTGGAGGGGATATGATAACTACGTTGTCTCCTCTGACAACTATGGTTCCAAGGCTTTTTGTCTCTCCCTCAGAAGGAATCTCTTCTGAAGATTCAAGTAGCAGGTTCATGTGTTGGTCAAAACCATGAAGGTTACCTCTTATCACTTTACCGCCTTTCAGCTTGATAAGTACAACCTTGTTTAGGCTTTCATCAAGTACTTTTACTGCCATATCTACTGACATTTATTTCACTTATTACCCACTCTATGGAGGGTATATATTAAAATTTCATTGGTGAATTTTTCGACCTGTTCCAGTAAGGCAAGTTTGACTCACTTTTACCAAATTCGTAATTATTTCATTTAAAATCGTTTTTCCATCCTTGGCTGTGGCTGTAGTGGGATCTCCCCAGACACCATTCTTTGTTACTGAAATGAATGACTTGTTTGCCTTCTTACCCAGTCGACTCAATTCGGCCTTTGACAAGTTACCAGGAATGAATCCTTTTTCAGCCTTGTTCATCTGTACTTTGTCTGATATTGCTAACATGATGGATGTTTCAACAAATCCTGCATGATCAAATTCCTTCCTCATAAAATGCCAATATGAATAAACAAAGATGTGTTGCTTGATACCTGTTTTCTTGAAAACTTTGCTTGGTAGTTTTTTTAATGCGTCTAGATTTCCATGATGCCCATTAAGGATTATGACTGTATCAACATGGTTTTTTGACAATGAAACACACAATTCAATCAGAATTTTTTCTAAAGTAGGACTTGATAGACTCAGGTTGAAAAATGGATGATGTTCAAAAGAAACTCCATATTGAAGGGTAGGTAGTAACAAAAATCCGTTTTTCTCTGATACCTGTCTTGCTATGTGTGATACTATGTCAGAATCAGTGGATATGGGAAGGTGAGGACCATGTTGTTCAATTGATCCGACTGGAATTAATGCAACTGACCCACTTCTTGCTATTTTGAGAATATTTGTATTTGTGAGGTCTCTTATTATCATCTAGATCTCTTGGGTTTCACATGTACTTTACCCCAATATACCTCTAATCTTCCATCAAGATGCATTTTTACAGCTTCTAATAATGTACTAGCTTCTAATTTCTGTCCTTTCTTTTTTAATGACTCTAAAGTTTCATCTTCATCTATGGCAAAAGCATCTTGGAAAATTATGGGACCTTGATCTAAATCTTCAGTCACATAATGTGCGGTACATCCTACAATTTTTGCTCCCCGTTCATATGCTTGAACATAAGCAAAAGCGCCAGGAAATGCAGGTAAAAGAGATGGATGTATGTTAATGACTCTGTTAGGATACCTCCATACGAAATTAGGGGAAAGTATTCGCATGTATCTTGCAAGTACTATTAAATCAACATCAAATTTTTTTATGACAGAAATTATTTTCTGCTCTGCTTTTGCCTGATCTTTTTCATTTATCATGATGAATGGGATATTTGCCTTTTTTGCTAAAGATTCTAAAGTATTTTCAGTGCCTATTAGTACTACGATCTCTCCTTTGATCTTACCCTTTGTTCTTGCATCTAGAATGGCTTCAAGACAATGAGGTTCTTTTGTTACAAGCACTGCTACTCTTTTTCTTTTTGATACTTCATAGTGAATATTGACTTCCATTCTGAGATTCTTTGCCAAGATCTCTGCTTCTTTACTGAATTTCTTTACATCCAGTTTTTTTGTAAAAGATGCTTCTAGATACATTCCAAAAAGCCCCTTTACCACATTTTGATTAATCTTCTCTATATTTCCGTTATTTTGAAAAATAAAATTAGTAAAACCTGCTACTACACCTTCGTGGTCTTTCCCAACTATAACAAGTTCTACAATTGTCTTATCCATTCTAATTGTTAGACGTACTGCACTTATTAATACTTAAATAGCCTTTTGGAATATGACGTATTGTAAGAATGCTAGTCCAACTAGATATTGTAATTCTGTAATGTGTTGTTGAATGGAAGTTTTTCAAATTTTAATTTAAATGAGGAAGAATGATGGATAAACAAAAAACTTCTCACAGGGCACATAATAGAGGAAATAGTTATGATCACAATAACCCTATAAAAATTTGTAAAGTGTGCTCTACAATAGGTGATTGGCATTGCTACGAGTGCTCAAATAACTTTTGTAGCGTTCATTTTCGTAATCACAAAGAAATGCAGCTTTGTATAGTTCAATAGATGCGGGAGGTGGGATTTGAACCCACGAACTCCTAAAAGACAGGGTCCTAAGCCCTGCGCCTTTGACCAGGCTTGGCAACTCCCGCATGCACCATGACTTTTAAGACAAATTTATCTATTGTTGATGGTTCGTATGGCAAAATTATTTGGAACTAATGGTGTCAGGGGGGTATTTGGGGAAGATCTTACCCTTGACTTTATATCAAAAATTACTCTATCAATTGCAAATTTTTTCAAAAAAGGGCCAATTTTAGTAGGTTATGATGGAAGAAAATCAAGTGTAATCATATCAAAAATAGTAACAGCTGCACTGAGCTCGGCAGGTCTTGATTCCGCAGTATGTGGCTTGGTTCCTACACCTTGTTTGCAGTTTGCTACGAGACAACTTGGTTATAATGGTGGAATTATGATAACAGCATCACACAACCCTCCACAATATAATGGAATGAAGGTTATTGCAAGAGATGGAATTGAGATTTCAAGAGAAGCCGAGCTCCAAGTAGAAGAAATTTATTTTACAAAAAAATGGAAGATTTCAAAGAAATTCGGCTCAATAGTAAAGGAGTCAAGTGCTGTTAGCACATATCTTTGTGGAATAAAGAAACAGGTTAACATAAGCAAAATTAGATCACGAAACCTCAAGATAGTACTTGATCTTGGTAATGGTGCTCAGGCAATAGCAGCTCCTGCTTTATGTAAAGACCTTGGATGTGAGACAATTCTAATAAATGAAAAGATAGATGGTAGTTTTCCTGGTCGGGGTTCAGAACCAACACCTCAAAATTTGAATAATCTTTCTAGTGTGATAATCAAATCAAAAGCTGATCTTGGAATAGCATTTGATGGTGATGGTGATAGGAGTATTTTTTGTGATGAAACAGGAAAAATTCTCACAGGTGACAGGTCTGCATTACTTTTATCACAATATATTCTAAAGAAACGACCCAAGTCTAAGATAGTCACATCTGTTAACTCTACATCTGTGATAGAAAAAATAGCTGCCAATTCAGAATCTAAAGTTTTACGAACCAGAGTAGGCAGTGTTGAGGTTTCACGCAAAATGGTGAAAGAAAATGCAATTATTGGTTTTGAAGAAAATGGTGGATTCATGTATGGTAAACACAATCAGGTTAGAGATGGTTCCATGACCATGGCTATCTTACTTGATCTTCTAGCAAGTAGCAAAAATTCTTTATCAAAAGAAATGGGTATGCTACCCCCATCTTTTACCATGAAAGGAAAAATAGAATGTTCAAAAGATGATTTTAAAAAAATAGTTAAAATTTTAAAAACCGAGCCCTACAAAAAAGATCTTACTGACGGAATTAAGTTATCATTAGATGACTCTAGCTGGATTATGATACGGTTGAGTGGTACTGAACCAATAGCTAGACTCTACGCCGAATCATACTCCCAATCTAAATTGGATGATATTTTTGAAAAATACCTGCAAAAGGTAAATACTGCACTTGACAGATAACACTTTTAAAACCAATTGAAAAGACAGAAAGAATGGAAATGATCCCAATGGGTGATACATCTGGCTAAGGCTTATTACGTAAAGTTTCAGGTGCCCACTGACTTGGTTAGCCCAATATATGAGGCTGTAAGAGTAGCACATCAAAGTGGTAAAGTAAAGAAAGGTACCAATGAAGTTACAAAAGCAATTGAAAGGGGAATAAGTAAACTGGTGATTATTGCAGAAGATGTAGAACCACCAGAGGTAGTTGCTCATCTTCCTATACTGTGTGAGGAGCACGGAATTCCATATGGTTTTGTTCCAAGCAGACAAGAATTAGGCAAGTCTCTAGGAATTGATGTTACCTCTGCTGCTGCTGCGATATTAGATTCTGGAGATGCTCAACACATTGTAGACCAAATTGTGGCATCGTTATCGCAGATAAAAGGCGGTCAAGCTAGCAAATGAGTACTGAAGTTCCTACCTCTGCCGAAGTTATACAAATAGTGGGAAGAACTGGAATTGCTGGCGAAGTTATCCAAGTTAGAGTAAAGATATTAGATGGCAAGGATAGAGGGAGAATTCTAACAAGAAATGTTAAAGGCTCTGTCCGAATGTCAGATATTCTCATATTGCGAGAAACAGAACGTGAAGCGAGAAAGATAAAGTGATAAAAATTGAGTGTTCTAGTCAAGCCTTGTAGTTTTTGTAATAGACCTGTAGCAAAGGGTTCTGGTACCATGCTTGTAAAAAATGACGGTTCAGTGTTTTGGTTTTGTTCTTCAAAGTGCAAAAAGAACATGCTAGTCCTAAAACGTGATCCAAGAAGACTCAAGTGGACTAACAAATATGTCAAGGGCGGAATAAAGGTCAAAAAATAAAATGACTGAACAGACGTTATTCATTGTTAAACCCGACGGTGTAGAAAGAAAACTAGTTGGTGATGTTATCTCTAGATTCGAACACCGGGGATTTAATATTTTGAAATTGAAAATGTTTACTTTTACAAAACAAATGGCAGAAGAATTCTATTCAGTACATAACACAAAGCCATTCTTTGGAGAATTGGTTTCTTTTATTACTTCAGGAAGTGTGGTTGCAGCTATTGTAGAAGGAAATAATGCAATTGCAACAACTAGACTAATGATAGGCTCAACCAAATCATTTGATGCTGCACCGGGAACAATACGAGGAGACTTTGGACTAGGCATCTCTGATAATATCATACATGCTTCTGACTCTAAGGAAAGTTTTGAAAAAGAAATAGCTGTGGTATTCAAGTGAAAGTAGTTGCAAATACGACAGCCCATAGTAGCAGTTCTGGGTCACGTAGACTCTGGTAAAACATCTCTGCTAGATAAGATACGAGGTACGGGTGTACAATCCAGAGAAGCTGGAGGTATTACACAGCACATTGGTGCAAGTTTTCTTCCTACTGAAACATTAAAGAAAGTATGTGGACCACTTTTTGCAAAAATGGGTGGAGGAAATCAAGAAATCCCAGGTTTACTTGTTATTGATACTCCGGGACATGAAATATTTACAAATCTCCGAGCAAGGGGCGGTTCTGCTGCAGACATTGCTATTCTAGTTGTAGATGTAAATCGAGGATTTCAACCCCAAACTAACGAAAGTCTAAAAATCTTACAGAGTAGAAAAGTACCGTTTGTAATAGCGTTGAATAAGGTGGACATGATTTCTGGATGGAAAAAAAACCCCACAACAAAATTTATTTCACAATCCGTCAAGGAACAGGACCAGTTTGTACAGACAGCACTTGATGAGTTGTTGTATAATGTGGTAGGGACATTATCCGTTCTAGGATACAATTCGGAGGCATTTTACAGAGTAAAGGATTTTCTAAAAGAAGTAGCAATAGTTCCAGTTAGTGCTAGAAGCGGAGAGGGGATGCCTGAGTTACTGGCAGTCTTGGTAGGACTTACACAACAATACATGCAAAAAAAATTGGACCAAACTGAGAAACAGACAAGAGGTATAGTTCTTGAGGTCAAAGAAGAGATTGGCCTTGGGATGACGGCAAACATTGTCTTAATTGATGGTACTCTGAGAAAAGGCGATTTTATTCTAGTTGCCAAGAGAGATTCAGTAATAGTAACAAAACCCAAGGCAATACTTCTTCCAAAACCTCTGGATGAAATGCGTGATCCTAGGGATAAATTTATGCCAGTAAATGAAGTGGTTGCAGCAGCTGGCATCAAAATCGCATCACCAGATCTAGAAGGTGCACTTCCAGGAAGTCCTGTCTATGCAACTACTGATGAATCCAAGATTGAAGAATTTAAAAAATTGATTGAATCAGAAATGAAATCAGTATTTATCAAAACTGATACAAAAGGGATAATCCTAAAGTGTGATACAATTGGTTCGCTAGAAGCTTTGACTGATATGTTAAAAAAACAAAACATATCGATATCCATGGCAGATATTGGACCTGTAACAAGGCGAGATGTTATGGAGGCACTCGCAATAAAAGAACACGATAGACATTTGGGTGTGATAATAGCATTTAATGTAAAGATTCTACAGGATGCTCAGGAAGAGGCAGAGGCCAGTCACATCAAAATTTTTCATGACCAGGTAATTTACAGTTTGATTGATAATTATGTCAATTGGGTTCAAGATGATACTGCAAATGAAGAGAATGCAATTTTCCAAGAACTTACACCAATATGCAAATTTACATTTCTCAAAGGTTATGTGTTTAGAAAGAACAATCCTGCAGTTTTTGGAGTATTAGTAGATGCAGGTGTATTGAAGCAAAAAATATCTGTCATGAATTCAAATGGTAGAAAAATTGGTGTTGTGCATCAAATTCAAGATAATGGCAAAAACGTTGATGTTGCAAAAAAGGGTAAAGAAGTAGCTGTCTCAATCCAAAATGTAACGATAGGCAGACAAATATCAGAAGAAGAAGTTTTTTATTCTTTCCCACCATCTCCTGAAGCAAAATTGTTATTGAAAACATTCTCTCACAAATTGAGTCCTGAGGAATTCCAAATTCTCAGGGAGATAATAGATATCCAGAGAAAAATTAACCCACTTTATGCCTATTAGGCATATTTTTGCGCAAGCATGTGCAGCCCAGGTTCTCCAACTGCCCCCATTGCCTTGTCAACAGGTTCACCATTACTAAATACAATAAATGTTGGAATTGAATAAACACCATATCTCTGAGATATGCCTGGGGCATTGTCTACATTTACACGCGCAAATCTGATGGTTTTGTATTTTTTTGCAATTTTTTCAAAAATTGGAGACATGAACTGACATGGACCACACCATGTGGCCCAAAAATCTATGATTATTGGTGTGTCACCAATTATGGATTTATCAAAATTAGAATCGATGAGATCCAGAATCTCTGGTTCCTTGTATGACTTCATTTCCTCTAACTTCTTTTTCATAATTTTTTCTAATTCTTCGTCTACCAAACCTGATTTGTTGTGGATAAAAGCTATTTAATAATTTAGCCTAGAGATCAAGAATGAATTGCATTAACACTGGTTTCTCAGTTTTTATCTCCATTAAATGATATGTAGGTGCCTTGATCTCCATTTTGAAATGATGCTTTTCAAAATTAATTTCCTCCCCGCTAACTTTTGCCAGTAAGTGATATCTATCATTTTTTGTTATTTTTACATGAAATATCTTTCCTACAAATCCGTCTGTTATTGTAAGAATAATTATTTCCTCAAGCCAGCTATATAGTAAACTCTTCAGGTCATCTGCATAGAGTCTGATTTCTCTATCTTCTTTGCTCTCGGCCAACTTGATATCCACAATTGTATCTACAACTGATATGCCTGCATTTTCAAATGCTTCATCTATTGTATCTCCAGTTACCTCGATGAAAGCATCTGTCATATGATCTAGATATCGATAAGCCATGAATTGGTAGGTCTGTAGTGTACTATTTATTCTAACTATGATTTTGGTAATCAGAAAGTCTAAATGCATTAGAAAAAGAATGAGTTTGAAATTGGAACTACCACGCGGTATGAGAGATATTGAGTCAATGGAATCTTCTACAATTGAATACGTGCGTCAAAAATTCATCGAGACATCAAATTTGTTTGGTTTTCAATTCATGGAACCATCTCCGATTGAATTGTTATCTGTAATAGAAACAAAAAGTGGCCCATCAATAAAAAATGAAATCTATCACTTTACTGACAAAGGAGACCGTGAAGTGGCATTACGTTTTGATTTTACAATTGGTCTTACGCGTTTTGCTACATCGCAAAAATCTATACGACTGCCTACAAAAATTTCGACATTTGGTGGTGTATGGCGTTATGATGAACCACAAAAAGGTAGGTATAGGTTTTTTCATCAATGGGACATCGAGATCTATGGAGAACCAGGTATAGAGTCCGACGCAGAAATAATTGATTTTACATCTAAATTCATAACTAGATTAGGACTTGAAAATATTGTAATTGATATATGTGACAGAGAACTTGTAGAATCATATGTCAAAGATGTTTTCAAGTCTGATTCGCCAAATGTGATTGGAGATATCCTAAGGGCTGTTGATAAGATCCAAAAAAAGAGAAAACAGGATATCATTAAAGAATATCAAGAAAAGGGTTACTCTGTACCCGAATTAGAACAAATTCTTAAATTTTCTGAGATCAAGGGCCTTCCTAATGAAATAGAAAAACAAATTGATACTAGTCGAATAAAAAACTGGGATAAAATTTTACAATTGTTTGATACTCTAAAAAATCGTGGCGTAAATAATGCCAGAATAAATTTTGGTATAGTGCGAGGTCTTGATTACTATTCTGGAATTATTTTTGAAGTATTTGAGAAAAATTTTGATGTAGGTGCACTGGTTGGTGGTGGAAGATATGATACGTTGACTAGAGCCTTTGGAAGAAGTGACCTTGGAGCAACTGGTGCAGCTGGAGGAGTAGAACGAATTGCACTGTTATTAGAAAAACAACATGTATCTACAAAGAATTCAGAATCCAGAGTATCTGTAGTTTTTATTAATAGTGACATGCAAAAAATTGCAATTAGTGTTGCATCCAAACTACGCCTAAATGGCATTCCTACAGATGTAGATCTGTCTGGGAAATCTCTAAAGAAACAGATGGAAATTGCCTCTGCATCAAAGCGTGTTATAATAGTGGCACCAAAGGAATATGCTGATAACTGCGTGATAATTCGAAATATGGAAGATGGTTCTGAAAAACAGATACAACTTGATGTTATGTTACATGATGTAAAATCTAGTCTTCAACTTTGAATGCCTTGGTCAGCATTACTAGCTCAGGACCGTTTGTGAGGCCTCCAACGACTATTGCATTGTTATTTACCAACATGCCTGAAGATAGATAAGGAGATCCACCATTGATAGTTGCAGGTTCTAACTCTATGCCCAGTACATGTGATATCATCTTGATGTCTTCTTCCTCTGTAGATGGATGGATGACTCCTCCTTTGGAATTTGCTACCGTCATTGCACCAGTCTGATGATATCCTGCAACTCTTTTTCTTATCACATTGACTTTTAACACATCTTCAACTTTCTTGACATATTCTGTCGGAATGAGTGGTGACATTACTGCTCCTTTATCATTTGCACAAATTAGATTCCCTAATGCATTGTGTTTTGTGTCAAGTATGTCGACATTGAGTCCAGTTGATTTTTTCAAGTGTGATATTTCTTCTTCATGACAATTGCGTGGCAACAACAGTCCATTGTTATTTACTACCATCAATGGTCCAATTAATCTTGTATTTGCAACTGATGTGAAGACATAATCTGTTTTTAAAAATTCTGCAAGGTTTTTTGCTTTTGTGGCGGCAAACCCATTTGGTACAAAAACAAATTTGTCATTGCACTTGGCATAGATACCTACGTTAGGATTGCGATATACATCATATTTGAAAATTCCCACAAATTAGGGCGATTTGTGAAAGATATGAATTTATCTTGTATACACTTTAAATAACTAACAATAATCTCAGATATTGTGCCTATAGATCAAAACTTTCCTGCAAATCACCATGTGATTGAAAAGTTCAAAGATCCACTAAGTGAAAATTATCATCTGGTGTGGGGCCCTGGACGTCTTGCTGAAGCATCAACCGATCCAAAAGTAAAAGCCGACTCTCAAGCTGCAGGTGAAGAGATCAAACCAATGGGTGTACATGGTACATTTGTAGCTGTAGACTGGGATTCTTGTATTGCTGATGGTGTCTGTTTACTAAGCTGTCCTGTCAAGGTTTTTGAATGGTACAAAAATCCTGGTGAGACTGGTAGAAACGACAGAAAAGATTACACTGACAAAGCAAATCCTGTGAAAGAAGCTGATTGTATTTGGTGTATGGCATGTGTTGAAGTTTGTCCCACGAAAGCAATCAAGGTTGATCAGTTAAATCAAGACATACATGAAAAAGAGATTATAAAATTTACTTAGTTTTGTCTAGGTTTAAATAACATAGCCTGCGACAAAAAACTATGCCGATACCAGAAGACTTTCCAAAGGGTTACAAACCACTTGGAAAAATAAATCACGCCGATGGTGAGCATTTTCACTTCAGATGGGGCCCTGGTAGATTAGCAGAAGCCTCAAAAGATGAAAATTGCATCGAGTCATTCAAGGCTCGAGGAGAGAAAATCGAACCATTGGGCGTAAGTGGTACCATGGTAGCTGTAGATTGGGATTCATGTGTAGCAGATGGTGCATGCATTGAAGCATGTCCTGTCCAAGTCTTCCAATGGTACAGAACAGAACAAGATATTCCTGCAAATAAGACAATAGATGCAACATTTGGCGGAACCGGTAGTTCTGAAAAAGAACACAGAGCGGACTACACCGACAAGGCTGATCCAATCCGAGAACATGATTGTATTTGGTGCATGGCATGCGTTTCAGTTTGCCCTCCACAAGCCATCAAGGTAGACCAATCTAACTTGGAACACCATGAGAAAGCAGCCGGAACCTTTGTAAAAATGGAAACCGGTTCTGTTAATCCACACGCACACCACTAGAATTTTTCGTCCCTTTTCTTTTTCTTGTTATTATCATACATGGTATGTCTTAGTTCTAAAAACTACGATCTTAAACAAATTTTAACAAGTCCTTACAAAAAAAACTTGCAGAGGTCGCCTAG
Source organism: Nitrosotalea sp. (assembly GCA_029850515.1). Classification (GTDB taxonomy): domain Archaea; phylum Thermoproteota; class Nitrososphaeria; order Nitrososphaerales; family Nitrosopumilaceae; genus Nitrosotalea. The sequence continues at coordinate 32,995 of JARCRW010000050.1, forward strand.
CCCGGCATGGCGTGGGCCTTGAGAGCCTATGTGCGCAAGCACCCGGGGGTTCAAATCCCTCTCTCTGCGTTATTCTTATCAATGAAATCCCACAATGAACAATTTTCCCGCTTTTAAACTAGGCCATATTATGACGATATGACCAAAACCATAAAGCTTGACATCCATAATAACCGAGCTAGGATCGAATCCGCCAAGGCTGCCTTTCATAGAAAATTCTTACCTGAAAACGCCGACACTGCTTGCGCTTTTCTGGATAGGTTGAGACTTGAGAACAAATCACATGGAAGAATATCTAACTATGGTGAATGTATACAGCGAATCTTAAAAATCAAAGATGATAAAAAAATAAACGAATGGACAAAAAAAGAAATTGAATTCATACACAAAATAATAGCTGACACGGATTATGAAAATTCAGTCAAGAAGGACACTCTGACTGCCCTGAAGAGATTGTATCATTATGCAGTACATGACGAGATTGCAGATAAAACAAAAGGTAAAGACTATGATCCTAACGTGTCGTGGATTACACCTGGATCATTCAAGGACAGATATGAAAAGATCCAAGCAAATGATCTACTCACTGATGAGGAAATTCTCAAGTTAATTCAGGCTGTAAAACAGATTGGTGGTAAATACGTGAAAAGAAACATCGCCATGATTTTTACTTTGTTTGAAGGTGCTTATAGGCCGGGCGAGTTGATCAACATAAAAATTAATGGGTTAAAGTTTGAGACTGATTGTTTGGAAGTGTCGACTACTGGTAAAACGGGACCAAAGACACTGACACTAATTACTAGTTTTATCCCTATAACAGAGTGGTTGGCAGAACACCCCAAGGGTGACGACCCTGATGCTTTTCTCTGGTACCATGACAATGATTCCGGTGTCATAAGATACCCGCAATTTTTCAATCTTTTAAAAAATGCACAAAAGATATCTGGAATAAAAAAACG